>JAPKGY010000197.1 GCA_026647385.1 Phycisphaerae bacterium
GCCACCTCGAACGGCGCGCTGGTCGCCGCCGGCACCTCGGGCACCGTGGCGCTCAGGGTGAAGTCCGCTCTGGCTTCAGGCACAACCATGCCCAGCCCGATCCGAAGCGTCCGACCGCGGCCTTGCTGAATGCTTCCTTGAATGCAGCATATCCCCCTAGATCCTTCTTGATGGCCTCCGCCAGGTCGCCCGTCGGCTCGCCGCCGCCGCCCTTGCCCGCCGGAGCCATCAGTGTCCAGAACAGGCTGTGGTTGTAATGCCCGCCGCCGTTGTTCCGAACGGCTGTCCGGACGGCCTCGGGCACCTTCGCGATGTTCGCGCAGATCTCCTCGATGCTCTTGCCCGCCCAGTCGGCGTGGTCCTCGAGCGCCTTGTTCAAATTCGTCACATAGGCGGCATGGTGCTTGCCGTGGTGGATTTGCATCGTTCGTTCGTCCACATACGGTTCGAGCGCGTCGAATGCGTATGGCAAATCCGGAAGTTGAAACGCCATGACCTTCTCTCCTTTGCTTGAGTGTGGGTTTTTCCCGGTGACATCTTCCGAATGCGACGAGCCGGCGGACGAGTCAGCTCTCACCACCCGGGGCAGCATCGCCAGCGTCGCTACACCGCCCAGCACCCCCGCACTTGCCTGTCGCAGGAACTCACGTCTTACCAATGCCTTTTCCACGTTGCCCCCCAACGATCGACGGTCGGGCTCAATCAGGCCAAATTAGGACCAAAGCGGTACCATTCTAGGCGCGGTGTGTCCGAACCAGCCACAGAATTCATAAAAGTTTTTGAAATATAGACTTACGTGGATTTGGGGGCAGCAGTTTTTTCCGGCAAGCGAGGAAGGTTTCCACTGGCCGATAATGGGGGTGACCGACGCCGGGTGTGCGTGGGAGGGGCAAGGCGCCGGCGGGGGCTGGACCTTCCGGTTATCGTTTGGGCATCATGGTTTCTGGTCGAGGATCCGCAAGGATGCAAAGCCACGACACGGACCGCGATTGGGAGCATTTCGGCCGAACCGAGCCGTACTGGGCGGTCAGCACGAAGGAGCAGTTTCGCCAGGAGAACCTGGACAGCCGGTCCATCGCGGAGTTCTTCGCGGGCGGCGAGAAGCACGTCAACTGGGTGTCCGAGACGGTTCGCCGGCGCCTCGATGGTGGATTCGCGCCGCGGACAGCCTTGGATTTCGGCTGCGGGGTGGGTCGTCTGACTTTGCCCCTCGCGCGCCGCTGCGAATTCGTGGTGGGCGTCGACGTATCGGAGAGCATGCTGCGCGAAGCCCGTGCGCAGGCTGCGGGCCAGGGGCTCGCGAACGTCCGCTTCGTACGAGGGGATGACGATTTATCCGCCATCCGGGATCGCAGCGACTTCATCATCTCGCACATTGTTTTCCAGCACATCCCGTGCGATCGCGGACAACGGTTGCTGCGTCGGCTTGTGGATCTGCTGGCGGACGGCGGGGTGGGGGCGATTCACCTGACGTACTCGAAGGCGGCTTTCGATGGCGAGCCGTTCGACGCCTGGCCGGCTTCCGCCCCGGCCTATTCCGGCAGGCCGCTGGTGGAATTGCGCAAGAGCTGGTCGGCCTTTGTGTGGGGGCTCCGCCGTCGATTCCGAGATCGCCGGCGAAAACGCGGCGGGTCGGACGGCATCCGGATGCAGATGAATCCCTACACGCTGAATCCGCTTTTGCACGTTTTGCAGCGGGCGGGCGTCCGGCGGATGCACGTCGAATTCACCGACCATGGGGGGGACTATGGGGTGATTCTGTTCTTCAAGAAATCGGCTGATGAAGGTTACTTTGCCTGGCCGACACCGCGAGAGTAAGGCGGCTGGTGCGAGCCCGGCGTTGTTCCCGCTGGAAGCGGACGGAGGGATTCCGACCGCCGGTGGGTCGCTCTGCACGACCTTAAAAACCTTGATGGGCGAGGGCGCTCGGAGCGCTGGCTCCAGGCGCTCTCGCCCTGGATTTCGAGGCAAGAGCGTTACCTGATCAGTTCCTGTCCGCGGCGAGTCAGGGCGGCTGCGTAAATATGCTGCCCTTCGTCGTTGTAGAGCTTGCCCGCCCAGACCAAGCCTTCCTTCTGCAACGCATCCATCCATTCCGTGATGTGCGCGAAGCTATCCTCCGCCGACCAGTTCGAGTTCTCCGCCACTTCCCGGGCGAGCTCGAATTCCGTCAGCGGGCCTCTGCGCAGGCGACGAAGGATAATCAGTTCGTGCTGACGCAGGACTTCAAAGGCTTGGAGTACCATAACACCTTCTCCCGTCCGGAGGCTGCCCGAGGTTCGCGCTTCGGTTGCCCCCTCTCCGCATTCAAGTATATGTCGAGCGGGGGTGGAAAATCCAGTCCCTTGAAGCCGAGCGCAGTTCGAAATCCGGGGGGCGAACAAATCCCCGGTCCGGTTTGCCCAGGCGGTCTTGAAGGCCTGACCGGCCCATGCGCCCAAACTTTTCATTTTCGGGTGTTCCTATATAGACTGGAGTCAGGACTGATTCGGCCGACGCGCCGACCGGTAACTCGCCCTGTGAAGGGAGACCCTGCTCATGGCCAACCTGATCGCCTGCCGCATTCTGAGTTATGGTAAGTATCAGCATCGTGCATGGACTCACCTGCCGGCGATCGGAATTCGGAATATCGAAATGCCGATCCCGCCGGTCGAGCAAAGGGCGGAGGTCAGGACGAAGCTGGCGGACCACGGTTTGCGGGTGACCGTTCTTCAATCGGTCTGCGATGTGACGTTGCCCGACGCCGTCGAGACCATGCGGCCGCAACTCGATGCATGCGTGGAGTTCGGCGCCCCTTTTTGTTTCCTGAGCGCCAAGGCCAAGGATGCCGATCGGTCGGTCATATACAACCGGTTGGGCCAAATCGGCGACGCCGCCCGTTCGCTGGGGGTGACGGTCGTTCTGGAAACCCATCCGGATCTGGCCACCAACGGCGATACTGCCCGTCAGACGATGCAGGCGGTCGGTCATCCCAACATCCGTATCAATTTCGATACTGCCAACATCTACTTTTACAACCGCGGCGTAACCGCCGTCGGGGAGTTGGCGAAGGTGATCGACTCGGTCGCCTCGGTGCATTTGAAGGAGTCCACCGGCAAGTTCGAGGAATGGGTCTTCCCGGTTCTGGGCACCGGGGTGGTGGATTTTCCGGAGATTTTCCGGATGCTGAACGCCCGCGGTTTCGACGGTCCCTGCACCATGGAGTTGGAGGGCACCAAGGGCGTCGACTTGAATGAGGCCGAACACCTGAAGTACATCGCCGATTCCGCGGCCTACCTGCGGCGGATCGGCGCACTGGCCTGAACGGAAACACCTCGGCGACCCGATTCCGGGGCGCCGGGGGGAAGAGGATCGAGGAGCATGCGTCTCTATACGCGGAATGGGGATGACGGGCGGACTGGGTTGCCGGACGGTCGGCGGGTTTACAAGGACGCCCCGCGGATCGCTGCGTGCGGCGACGTGGACGAGCTGAACAGCGTGCTCGGCTGGTGTCGATGCGCCGGGCGACCCGGCTCGTGGGTCGGCCGAATCCAAACCATTCAGAGCGAACTGTTCTCTCTCGGGGCCGAACTGGCCATGCCCGAGATCTTGCGGTCCTCCGGCGTCGCCCTGGCGGGCGATCAGGAAGTCCGCCGGCTGGAAACGTGGATCGACGAAGCGTGCGAGGCCGTGCCTCCCCTGGCCAATTTCATTTTGCCGGGGGGTAGCGAGGGTTCCGCGCGCCTGCACATCGCGCGAACCGTCTGCCGCCGCGCGGAGCGAGCGGTTGTTCGTCTCCGCGAGGATGAGGCGGTTCGCGGCGAAATCATCGTCTACCTGAATCGACTGGGAGACCTGTTGTTTGCGTGGGCGCGACTCGCCGACCACGAGGCCGGAGTTTCCGACGTCCCGTGGAAACCTTCCAAGTGAGTCCGTTGACGGCTCCAGAACCGACGTCTCCCGCCGACCTGGGCGAGCCTCAGGCTGAGGGGCGGTCACTGCACGATCGCATCATGGTCTGGATCGTCATACTGACGATCGCCGGTTGCTGTTGGCTGATCAGCGGACAGCAGCGTGCGGAGGCGGGGCATAAGCCGTGGCGGCCGGGCTCGGTATTACGGACCGTCACGACATTGATGGCCTTGAACTTCGAATACCCCACGCGCAGCGGGGCCGAGGTCAAGTGGCTTATTCAGGGGCTGGGGGCGGCCGCCGCGATGCTGGTGGCGGCCGCCGCATGGCACGTTCGACGACGGCCGCGGGATGAGGGAGACGACCTCGCCCATTCCGCCGGGGATCAGCCTGCCCTGCAAGGCGAAACGACACAGGGGCCGCGCCGATCGGGCTGGCCTGCCTGGCAGCTCGCTCAATTCGCTCTGCTCGCGCTGACCGCATGGATGGCGCTGAGCGCGTTGTGGTCGCCGTGGAGCGAAGCCTCGTTCGGCGAAGCGGTAAGGCAACTGATCTTCACCGTCTGGGCCATCGCGCTGGGGGGGACGTTGATCGGCCGGGGCGTCCGGCAGGCATCCGTCGGACTGGTGACCGTGCTGGTCCTCACCGCCGCCGTCGGGATCTGGTACTACTTCGAGCGTAACCCCAGCCAACGTTTGAAGTTTCCGATCGGCAATCCGATTTTCATGGCCTCGTGCCTGATACCCGGTGTGGCGGTTCTGCTCGGGCTCGCTCTGGGGGCCGCTGCGCAGTGCCGGCGACGAGTCGTGGGCCCTGCTTGCGATTCGCGTTCCCGGCGGTGGCTGGCCTGGATGGCTGGAGTCGTCGGGCTGGTCGCGCTGCTGTGGACGCTTTGGCTGACCGATTCGCGAGGTCCGGTGGTGGGGCTGGGAGTCGGTCTGTTCGCGGGCCTGCTGATGGCGGTTTGCCTTTGGCTTCAAGGACAGAGCCGTCGCGTGGCGCTGCTGGCCATCGGTTTCGGGGTGATCGCCGGCCTGCTCTACGTTCAGATTCGCGGAACGCCCGACTTCATCACCCGCCGATCCTCCACGGTCAGTTTTCGCCAGTATGCGTGGACTTACGCAGTGCGTCTCTTCGCCGATCGGCCGCTGTCGGGCCAGGGGCAGGCGGGCTACTTCCTGCTTTCCGAGCAGTTCGCAGCCGCGGACGCTCAGGCCGACCCGCGGGTGTTCAGCGATGCGCTGCTCGGCCATGCCCACAACGAGTGGCTCGAGATCCTGGCGGACCTGGGTATCGTCGGCTTCTGTTTGATCGCTGTTGTGCTGGCAGCGACGTTCTGCAGCGCTGTGGTCGCCGCCCGCGAAGCGCTCAGCGCTCGGGACCGCGGACTGGCGATCGGGTTGGGTGCAGCCTTTGTCGCCCTTGTGGTGGCTGAAGCCACCGGTCCCGGTTTGCGCAGGCCGGGTTTGCCGGTCGTGTTCTACACCGTGGTCGGACTGATCTGGGCGCAGGCTCGCGCGGTTCGCCCGCCGCGTCGGTATATCCGACGCATGGGCCGTGGAGCCTCCTGGGCGGGGCTGGCGGCCGGTCTGGCGATGAGTTGGTTCCTCGCCGTCGCCGCGGAGCGGGACTGGAAGGGCGCCCTCGCCGAGGCTTCCGCCGGGACCGCGCTGAGCAAGCAGCGGTGGGACGAGTCGATGATCCTGGCGGACCAGTCGGGCAGGTGGCGCCTTTCTGTTGAGGATCGTGTGGTGGCGGCCCACGATTTCAACTTGGCTGCTTACCAGGCTGCGCGATACTACTGGGAGCAGATGGGCCGGATGCTGCAACGCCTCGGGCCGTCGGGTACGCCGCCCTCCAATATCCTCGAACTTGCCAAGGAGGACGCGGCGGCATTCGCATTCTATAAGGACCAGTGCTTCGGCAGCGGGCAGCAACTCCTCAGCCGGATGCCCGCCTATCCGGGAGTCGCGGGTCGACTGGCTGACATGCTGCTCTGCTGGCAGGGCGTGGAGCTGGCCGAGCAACGACTCGGCTTGAGGAAAGAAGCCCGCTCGTTCATGGAGCAGGCGCGGCAGTGGGCGCTGCTCGAGTTTCAGCGCGACCCCACGGACGCCCGGCTGGCCATGATGCTGCTCCAGATCTCCGTCAATCAGCCGATCGGCCATCGGATCGACATTCTCCGGGCGGTGTTCCGCGGCGGCCCGCGCCCGGTGGAGCCCGAACCGCCCGGGGCTTCCCTGTTCGATCGCCGACTTGTGCTGGACCCGATTTCCGAGTTCGAGCCTGTCCTGATGCACCTGGGGCAGGACCCCGAGTTTGCGACGACGCTGGAGAAGCTTCTCGAACAGGCCCGGGCCGCG
>JAPKGY010000198.1 GCA_026647385.1 Phycisphaerae bacterium
TCGGGGGATTCAATGGGATTTGCGCTTCAAAGACCGGCATCCCTCCATTCATTATTACGCTGGCGACGATGCAGGTGGCGCGTGGGTGTGCTCTCCGATTCCCGGGTATCCGCCGGACAATACGCGGCCCGACACGCCGGCCAGGCGCCGGAAGTGGACTCGGTCACCTACGTTCTGGCGGATCGTCTCGAGATCGGCAGCTTCCTGCCCGTCCGATGCGAGGGATCTCAGGAGTACGATTTGATCGCCCGCCCAGCCGGTGATATCCTTCGCACCCGGTCTTGACCCATGAAAAAGATCAACCTTCCCAACCAGATCACACTGGCGCGCCTGGTCGTGGCGATTATCTTCTTCGTTTGCCTCGCCCAGTTCGACGCCCGCGAGCCGGTCCGTAACGTCGCGCTGCTCGATGCCTGCGCGATTCTCTTCGTCATTGCCGCCCTCAGCGACGCGGTCGACGGGTATCTCGCCCGCAAACACAACCAGATCACGTCGTTCGGTCGCGTTTTCGACCCCTTCGTGGACAAGCTCCTGGTGATCGGCGCCTACATCTTCCTGGCCGGCGACGGGTTCGTGGATACAGCCGGTCGGCAGATCAGCGACGTGGCCGGCTGGATGGTCGTCGTCATCCTGGGACGCGAATTGCTCGTGACCAGCCTACGCGGCGTCACCGAAGCTTCCGGGCAGGACTTCAGCGCCAATCTCCACGGCAAAGCCAAGATGCTCCTGCAATCGATCACCGTCGGATGGATCCTCTTCACCCTCGCCCATCCGGAGGGGCTGGCCTTGTGCGCCAAGCTGCGCCCCGCTCTGGTTTACCTGACCGTCATCGTGACCATTCTTTCCGGCGTTTCCTACCTGCGGATGGCCCGCGGCGTGCTGTCCCAGACATCGCGATCGGATTCCTGATGCGACGACTGGTGATGACCGGCCTGGGCCTGGGATACGCACCGGTGGCGTCGGGGACCTTCGGTTCGGCCGGCGCCTGGCTGATGGCCTTGGCCGTCTGGTGCCTGCTCGTCGGTGAGGGTCTTTGGCCGGGCGGACTGGATGCGTGCTGGATCGTACTGACCCTCCTGGCCGGTGCGGGTTGTGTTGCCTGGGGGCCCTGGGCGGTCGAGTACTTTGCCGGTCGATGCCGCAAGCCCGGTGACCCGGGCCAGGTCGTGCTCGACGAATGGGCGGGCCAATGGATCGCCCTGGTGGCTCTGCCCATGGCGACCTTCAGGCAGGCCATCCTCGTCCTGGCGGCGCAGTTCTTCCTCTTCAGGCTCTTTGACGTGATCAAGCCGACGCCGGGCAGACGGCTCGAAAAACTCCCCGGCGGATGGGGGATTCTATTGGACGATCTCGTCGCCGGCGTTTACGCTAACGTCATAGGCCAGGTGATTTTCCGCTGGTTGTGGACCGGCTGACGCCATCCCCACGCGGTCAAGGATGACCCTTCATGCCCGACGTCATTAAAGCGGTGATCCTCGGTATCGTCGAAGGACTCACCGAGTTTCTTCCGGTCTCCAGCACGGGCCACATGATCCTGGTCGAGCCGTTGCTCGGCATCCCCGAGGGCGATCCGTTCTGGACCGGTACTTTCGATATCTTCATCCAGATCGGCGCGATTCTGGCGGTCGTCGTCTTTTTCTGGCGCCGGCTCTGGCGCCTGGCGGCGCATCCGCCCGGGCAAGCGTGGTACCAGCACATTCTCGTGAAGCTGTTCGTCGCCTTCCTGCCGGCCGCCGTCATCGGTCTGTTGGCCGGTGATTTCATCGAGCAGCACCTCAAGAAGCCGTGGGTCGTGGCCGCCGCCCTGGTCGTCGGCGGTCTGGGGATCATCGTCATCGAAGCCATCGTCCGTCACCCGACCGTGACCGACGCGGGCGCTATCTCCCTCAGCCGAGCCCTGGCCATCGGCATCGCCCAGTGCTTCGCGATGATCCCGGGTACGTCGCGGTCAGCCGCCACCATCATGGGAGCGCTGCTGGTCGGGCTCTCGCCGCACGCCGCCGCCGAGTTCTCGTTTTTTCTGGCCATCCCCACGATGTTCGCCGCCGGCGGCTACTCGCTGTACAAACACATCCACGAGATCCACTCCGAGCAGTTCGTGACCCTCGGCGTCGGCTTCGTCGTATCGTTTGTTGTCGCCTGGCTGGTGATCAAGGTTTTCATGCGGTTCATCCAGACCCACCGGTTCACGGGTTTTGCGATCTACCGCATTGTGCTCGGTGCGCTCGTGCTCGGCTGGTACGCCAAAACGCTGGGGGGCGGGTGATGGGGGGTCGCCCAGCCACGCCCATCCCGAGGTCCGCGGCATCGGCCGCCCGCTCCGCGCGCGCCGCACGATTGTCCGGGGTTCCCCTCGATCGGGTGGAAGTATTTAGAACTTGTTGCGCGGTTGCCGGGTTTCGATGTAGCCGCGCCGCCGCTCGGCGTACTCCTCGGGGGTCAGGTCGACAAGGCTTTCGGGCGGGGGAACCTGGCCGTCCGGCGGGCTCTTCAGGGCCTGCTCGTGGATCCGGCAGAGGAACGGAATGCACCAGCCGCACCCGGTTCCGGCCCCCAGGCATTCGGACATCTGGCTGGGCCGCCGGGGACGCTGCCGCCGGGCAAAATGCCATAACTTGTGTAGCGGCACGCCGTAACAGTAGCAGATCTTGTCTTGCGGCTTCATATTCCGATTATAGCCCGCCCGTTCAAGCGGTTTTCGGGGTTTGTCCGATAAACAGAATGGCTTTGAGTCTCTCGCGAACGAACCAAACAATGAGGTTCTCGACATGTACCTCGGCTTGGATACGTCTCTGATGGAAGCCCCGTCGCGGGCCCTTTCCGAACAGCAGATCCGCGGTCTGGCCCGCACCTTCGACCGCGTGGCTGACCCGGTGTGGGTCGAGGATGCCGGCGGGCGGCGGCTCTACGCCAACAACGCCGCGGGCACCGACGGCGCAGCCGAGTCGACCAGTCTCGCCTTCGAGATCCTGGATCATACCGACCGCATCGTCGGCCGTCTCAAGACCGTCGGCCGGTGAGCGGTTACCGGGTGTGCGACCGTTTCCGGTGAGTCGCGTTTCAGAGCTCGGAGCAGCCTGGTCGCCGCGGCGACGAAGCGCCGGGTCAGGCCTGCGGCGGCGAGCCGCATTCACCCACCTCCGCAAACGGAAGCGGTCGCTTCGCGACCTTGGCCCCTCGCTGCCGCCCGCCTCGGCGGCATCTCCGAGTACTCCGACTTGGGGCTCTGACAGTCCGCCGCAAACGGTCACTCGCCTTCGGTCGCCGGTTGCTCATCGCCGCCCAGCGTCGACGCGCCGATAACATCGCTTGTTTGCTCACGGATCGGCGTTCCGCGCTTTTCGGACCTGGACTTCCTTTCCGCCCGGCACCGGACAAGGTGCAAAGACCCTAGGGCGCCGAATGTTCAGAGCGGTTCCCGGCCAGCCGATTAGAGTTCCGGGACGCTCCATTCTTATGGCGTGTACGCGCAGTGAGCCGACCTTCGGTGCGAGCAGGCACCGGGAGACGCTGATGGCGACCGCCGCGAAAGCCAGCATTCCAATCCTCATCTCCGAGGACCGGCTGCGCGCGGAGGTTATTCCCGCCCGGGTCGATCCCGGCCTTCTGACCGCTGAAAGCCTCCTCGCCCGTCTGAAGGAACGCGGCATCCGGATCGACGACGACGTCGCCACCCGCGTCAATCGACTGGCCGAGGCTGTGCGCACGGGCGAGCGCTCGAAAAATCCTTATCTGCTCGCCCAGGGCAAAGTTCCCGTCGACGCGGTCGGCGCGACCGTCGAATTGGCGGCCGCCCACCACGATCTCTCCGAGGACGAGCGGGCCGACTTCTACGAGAGCCACATCCTGACCGTGAACGAGGGAGACAAGATCGGCGTCCTGACTCCGGGGTCGCCGGCGGTGCCGGGCGTGGACGTCTACGGCAAGCCGGTCCCGGGGGCTCCCGCCATCAATTCGGTCGAGGTCGGCGAGAACATCCGCGTCGAACCGGACGGCAGGACGCTCATCGCCGTCAAAGCCGGCAAGGTGCATCTCGCCCGCCAGCGCGTGGCCGTCCTGGACGTCGTTCAGATCTCCGGGGACGTCGACTTCTCCACGGGGAACGTCGATTCGCCCGCCGACGTGCTCGTGACCGGCACGGTTCGCGACACGTTCGCGGTCAAATCCGCCAGGAGCATCGCCATCCGCGGGGCCATCGAAGGGGCGGTCGTCGAGGCCGCCGGCGACGTTCAGGTCAGCGGCGGCATCGCGGGTCGACAGAAGGCTCAGGTCGTCGCCGGAGGCGATCTGGCGACGAAGTTCTGCATAGAGGCCTCCATCCGCGCCGGCGGCAACGTCTCCATCTCCCGCGAGTGCATGAACAGCCGCGTCCACGTCGCCGGCCGACTGCTCATGTCGCGCGGCAAGCTGGTCGGCGGGTTTGCCTACGCCGGACAGGGCGCCGAGATCGCCGTCGCGGGCAACGAAGCCGAAAGACCCACTGAGATCGCCGTCGGGCTCGACCCCGAGGCCCTGGCCGAGATCCTGCGCATGGACGAGCTTCTCAAGAAGAAGGCGGAGACCTGCGCCAAGATCCGCGAGAAGGTTCAGCCTCTAATGGCCCAGCTCAAACGCCTCACTCCCCAGCAGCGGGAGAAAGCCACCGAGCTGCTCTATCAGGCGGACGAAATCGAAGCCGAGATCAACCGGCACAGCGAACAGCGCAAGACGCTGCTGACCCCCGCGTCCGCGACGGACCGGCCCGTCATCACCGTCCTTTCGATGATCTACCCGGGCGTCAAGGTGATCTTCGGCGACAAGATGGCCATCTTCCGCAAGGAGCGAAAAGGGCCGATCAAGCTCGAACGCAGACTGCTCGAACGCGTCGAGGAGATCTGCCTGATCGAGCGCGCCTCCGGCTCGCTGACCATCATGCGCAGCTACGAGTTCAAACCCGAACCCGCCCCCGCGCCCGCCGCCCAAGCCCCGCCTCAAGCCGCTCAGGCATAACCCCGCCCGCATCTGGCGCACCTGGACAATAAAATGCCCCGTCGCATACCTGTGTCGAGTTAAACGGCATTCCGGTGTCAAGATGAAAACAGCCCGCCGTTTCGTACGTGTTGAGCGTGTGTGCCGTCCTGCGGGGACGATCGACATTAACCCAGCGTTTCAACGCTGGGGTGACAACCTAAAAGTCCGTTTCATGCGAATCCCGTAGGGACGACAGGGCTTGCGTGCCGGCCGGGTGGGGTAGGCGGGAGTCGAGTGAACTAGGATTGTCACTAGAATGGCGCGGCATCGCGAGAGAGGAAAAATCGTCACGGTACTGCATTCTTCCGGAAAGCGCGATGGGCGCTTCATCTATGGCACTTATGGTGGCGTTTTGGGGGGGGTGGGGAGCTAAAACAATCCAAAAAGCCCCTTGCCCAAAAACGAGGCGCGGGATAGAGTGATAACGTGGCGGTGGACGTCGCGGCCGCCGAGCAAACGGTAAGGTCCGGGGGGCATGGGAGGCGCATGCCAGCAAAGGCGTTCTATTGCTTAAATCTATGGGAGGAAATGCTTTTGTTAGAGTCATCGACCTTGACAGGATCGACGTGACGGAGCTTGCACGAAACCGTCGCATCGTCAATCGTGCTCGGATCGGCCGGCGGGATGATCGCGGTGGACCAGGTCGTGATGACCGTGGTGCCGATCTTCCTGGTGAGCGGACAATTCGCCGCTGAAACGCCCGCCGCCATAGCACCCAATGCTGATGCGGTATCCAACGCCGCCGGAGCACGCAACGCCGTTGAAGTCCCCCACGCGATCGAGATCGAGGTTCCCAGCCAACCGGGTCCGGCGCAAGCGGTGTTCGATCCGGAAGCGGGCCTGTACGTCCTGAACGCCGAAGGCCTGTGGACCGGGCAGCAAACCATCACCACGCTGAGGCTACACGTAGCGGCCGTTCCGGGTACGCATCGGATCACCTTCGCGCAGGCCGACGCCTGCGGCATGAGAAACGCCTGCCTGGCCCTGAGAGGTACGCGGGCCCTGGAGATCACGGTCTCCGGCCAGTAACCTCGGGATGTGTGGACCCGCTTCTGGCGAGTAACCGACATCGCGTGAACACCCCGGCGGCGCGGCTGCAATCGACGTGTAGCCGCGCCGCCCATTATCACGTCTTGGCCCCTTTGAATGCGGTTCCGGTCAACGTGGTTCGCGCGGTTTTTGAATCATTCCTGCCCGCCCTGTTGAATGGGCGTCGGACGCGAAAATGACGGATAC
>JAPKGY010000199.1 GCA_026647385.1 Phycisphaerae bacterium
CCGGCTCCCAGCCGGCTTTCGCTCATGTATTATAAACACCACGTTTTCGCGGAGATCAAATTGTCAAACGATTTTTTTGCAAAAAGGGCGAAATCCTGGCACTGTCAGGGGGTTAAGGAGGCTTTGTAGACACAACGGCGCGATTTTCCGTTGAAGAGCCATGAGCCCTTTGTCGACAGCGGGCCGACGCCCGGTGGACGAGGGGGCCGTGGACTTACAGGCGGCCCGGAGAATCACACTGGGGCTGACATCGATCAGGCTGGCCGGACGGCGTTGACTTCCTTGATGAAGTCTTTCGCGGCCTGTTCGATGCACTTATCCCATTCGGAGGTGAAGCGTTCGACGTATTTCATGTCGTCGAACGCGTAGAGGATACTCCGGGAGGCGGTGATGAGCGCGCCGGTACCGTCGGATTTGAAGTAGGGGGCGATGTCCGCGGCGGTCGCTCCCTGAGCGCCATAGCCTGGCACCAGGAGGATGGATTGGGGCATCATCCCGCGAAGGCGGACGGCCTGGTCCTTGTCGCGAGCCGCGACGACCGCACCTACGCAACTGTAGCCGCTGGCGCCGATGAGCCCCTCGCCCCTGGCCCAATCAGCCACCTGTTGGGCGATGTGCTCAGCCACGGTGAGGCCGTTTTCGAGCTTGGCGTTCTGGATGACGCCGGCCGACTCGTTGCTGGTGCGGACGAGGGCGAAAATCCCCTTCTGCTCCTCGCGGGCGACGTCAATGAACGGTTTGAGACCGTCCAGGCCGAAATAAGTGGAGACCGTGACCGCGTCCGGGCCGACAAGGTCGTCCATATTGACGAAATCCGGGTCCGCCAGAGCCGCCCGGGCGTACATTTCGGCCGTCGAGCCAATGTCCCCGCGCTTGGCGTCTCCGATCACGAACAGGCCGGCTTCGCTGGCCTCCTGGATCAGCTCGTAATAGGCCTCGATCCCTTCCCAGTAGTATCGCTCAAAAAAGGCGCTGTTCACTTTGACAGCCGGCACGAGGGGGGCGACGATGCGGATCGCTCGCCGACAGAACTCGAGAACCGCGTCCAAGGCAGCCTCGGAATCGTGCTCGTCGTTGAGATCCTTCTGGTCGGTGATTTCGGCGGGCAGCTTGTTGTAGACGGGGTCGATGCCCACGCAAACGGGGGCATTCTTGGTCTTGATGGCTTCGAGCAGGCGATCGGCAAAGTTTTCCGGCACAGAGACTTCCTTTCGTGAACACAGAAACAGGCCCAGTGAGGGGCGTTATCCTCGCACGGCGGAGTGTAGTCCCCCGGCCCACCGGCTGCAAGGGTTGCGGCGATTATTGTTCGGGAGGCCGGGCGGGCGTGGGGCCGGGGCCGGGACGTGGTAGAATGGACCGCCGACGGCGGCCGTGAGGGTCTGAGTGGTGGATGGACCGGCTGGCGTATGGCTCGGGAGGGGGCAACCCCGTGCGGACGTGTGGATGATGGGTCGGGAGGTGACGTTTGACGGATCGCGGCCCGGGTAAGGATAAACCACGCAAGGACCGGATGCATTTCCGGCGGAACCGGCAGCAGCCGGCCCGGCGGAAGCACTGGCAACTGCCGCCCGAGGAGAGCGCCCGGGACGATCTGGCCACGACCAACCGGGAAACCGTTCGCACGAAGGGGGAGTTATCGCGCAAGCGAACCGTCGTTCAGCGTGAGCCGGCCTGTCTTGCCGGTACGATCGCTGAGGGCATCGCCGTCGCGGTTCGCGGGCAATACGTCGACGTGGATGACGGCAACCGGGTGTGGCCGTGCACGGTGCGCCGGGTGTTGCGGACCCTGCTGATCCGGGACCGCAGCCCCGTGGTGGTGGGAGACCGGGTGAGCTTCACGCCGGTGGTGGACGCAGCCGGAAATGCGAACGAGGGCGTCATCGAGAAAGTGCATCCCCGCCGGACGTCGCTCATGCGCTGCGATGGCCGGCGGACCCACGTCATCGCCGCCAACGTGGATCAGGCGGTCATTGTCGGCTCGATCTTCGAGCCGATGATCAAGATCCATCTGCTGGATCGCTATCTCGTGGCCGCCCATTGGGGCGGGCTGGCCGGGATCATTTGCGTCAACAAGATCGATCTGGACGGGGAGGGTTTCGCCGACGAGATCCTCGATCAGTACCGCCGGATCGGCTATCGCGCGGTGGCCACCAGTGCGGTGGCCGGGATCGGGATCGACGAGCTGCGCTCGCTGATGGCGGGCAAGACGACGTTGATTGTGGGCCAGTCGGGCGTGGGCAAGAGTTCGCTGCTCAACGCGATTCAGCCGGGGCTTCGGCTGCCGACGGCGCCGGTCTCCGAAGCCAGCGAGAAAGGCCGCCACACGACGACCACCGCGGTATGGTTGAAGCTGGACGTCGGCGGCGCGGTGGTGGATACGCCGGGCATCCGGGCGCTGGACGTGGCCATGGTGCCGCTCAACGAGTTGGAGCAGCATTTCGTGGAGTTCGTGGATCGCGTGCCGCACTGCAAGTTCCCCAATTGCGTCCACATCCACGAGGAAGGCTGCGCGATCCGGTCGGCGGTCGAAGCGGGCCACATCGAGCGGGACCGATACGACAGCTACGTCGAGCTGTTTTACGAGCTGAGCGAGGTGAGCAAGCTGCTGCGCGAAAAGCCGGGACACGGGCGCGGCTGAGGAGGCCGGGTGCTTGGATGACTGCCTCCGCCGGGAGCGTGTGAGATGCACTCGTCATCAAGCCGGACCGGGTACGGGTGTTGGCTTGGGGGGCCGGCGTGCGGTAATCTGAATGGCGCCTTTCTTTCTCCGGGCTCTGCTTTGGGAGGTCACACACATGGGTGAGTCACACGATTTCGAGCATGGCGGCGCACACGGTTGTTCCTGTTGTTCCGGCGGTCTCCAGGCTGCTTGGGCGGCGGCGGTGAAGGCGGGGGTGTCCCGGCGGAACCTGCTGGTCGGGGCCGGGACCGCGGCGGTCGGGAGCTGGCTCACTCGTTCGGTGGCGGCGGCAACCGATCAGGCGGTCGCCCGTCAGCCGGCCTACGCGCCGGTTCGCGAACTCACCGTTCAGCCGGTGCTGGTTTACACCATTCCCCAGCGGCGCGAGCAGACGAGTTGGCGGCAGTGGGGCGGGATCCAGACCGCCGAGCAGGCGGAGGCCGAAGTGAACCGAATCGGCTCGGAACTCGCCCGGCTCTCCGAGACGCTCGGGCCGGCCATCCGCTTTTTGCCCGTGGCCCGGGTGCAGGCGGCAGCCGATGCGGAGGCCGTACAGAAAAGCGTCTTCGACGTTCTGCTGGTCTATGCCGCGGGTGGCTGGGCACCGTTCCTGGATGCACTGGTCAAACCCGATCGGCCGAACCTGGTCTTTCTGCGGCATCGCAGCGGCCCCGTGTATCTTTGGTATGAGACGCTGCATCCGGTCTGGATGCGCAAGGGCAGCGACCGCTACGTGGTCGAGGGCATTGACGTCCGCGACGTGGTGGTGGACGAGTACGCCGACCTTTCCTGGCGGTTGCGGGCGCTGCTGGCGTTGCGGAAGACGCTGGGGCAGCGGATCGTCGCGCTGGGGGGTCCGATGGGTTGGGGGGAAGGCATGAAGCTCGCGCCGCCGATCGCCCGGGACAAGTGGCACCTGGATATCCGGACGGTAACCTATGATGAACTGGGCAAGCGATTGAAATCGCTCCGCGCGGACGAGAAAGCCATGGCCGGCGCCCGCAAACAGGCGGCGGACTATCTGGCTGATCCTGACGTCTCGTTGCACACCGACCGGAAGTACATCGAAAACGCCATGTTGCTCCTTCGCGCGATCAAGGACTTCCTGGCCGAGCATGAAGCGACGGCCTTTACCATCGGGCATTGCATGGGCACGGTGATGCCGATTTCCGAAACGACGGCCTGCCTGCCACTGACCATCCTCAACGACGAGGGATACCTGGCATTCTGTGAGTCCGACTTCGTCGTGATCCCGTCGGGGATGCTCATGCATCACCTCATGGGCACGCCGGTATTCCTGAACGATCCGACGTGGCCTCACCACGGGGTGGTTACGCTCGCCCACTGCACCGCCCCGCGGAAGATGAACGGCCGGACGCTCGATCCGGTCGGGATCCATACGCACTTCGAGTCGGATTACGGGGCCGCCCCGAAGGTCGAGATGGCCAAGGGCCAGGACGTGACGATGGTCGCTCCCGACTTCGAATGCCGCAAGTGGGTCGGGGCCAAGGGTACGATCGAGGGCAATCCGTTCCTGGATATCTGCCGGTCGCAGATCGACGTCGCCATCGCCGGCGATTGCCGGAAGCTCGTCGAGGACATGCGCGGTTTTCACTGGATGCTGGTCTACGGCGACTGCCGCCGCGAGGTGGGTTACGCCATCAAGCACCTCGGCATCGAGTGGGAGGATGTGTCCGCCTGAGGGCATCCGGCGGTCTGCGGTCCGCCTCGTTGCGGGTCAGGGTTCTCAAGCCGGTTGCCAACGCGACGCGGACGGCCGTGTGCCCGCGGCCTTGTTGGTGTGCCCTTTCCCGTGGAGCAGGCTCAGGGGTTTCTGTATGCACTGACGGATGATTCGGCGCCCCACGAAGTGGCCGACCCGATACGCACCGTAGGCGGCGTAGACGAACCATCTCCGGTCCAGCAGCCAGCGGGTCGGCCGGGCGGTCGCGGCCCCGACGAAGAGTTCGACCGGTTTGGCCGGCAGGCCCATCCCTTTCAGGGCGAGCACGACCCGCAGGATGATCGAAAGATACGCGTCCCCGATGACGTAGCAGCGGCTTCCGTACGTCTGCTCATAGGTGATGTTGTGTCGGTCGGCGATGACGCCGTCGGTCACGGCCCGCTCGTGCAGCGGTGTCCCCGGATACAAGGCGAGCGGGAACACGCGGACGATGGCCGGCCCGCGATGATGGCGGGCGGCGAACCGAAGGGTCTCCTCCACATTCGCCGGCGGCTCGTACGGGTTGTTGATGATGTAGTGGTATTCCGCGGGGATCCGGCTTTCCGAGAGCATCCGGATCGCATCCGCGACCCTGCCGGTCGGAGTCCGGCGCTTGTACACGTTGAAAAGCGTGTCCTCGGACCCACTCTGGATGCCCATGCTGACCAGGCTGATCGGCATCCGCCGGAGAACCTCGATCTTTCCCGGTGTAATGGTCGTTGGGAAGGCGTCCAGTTCCACGGGGAGGTTGATTCGTTCCACGTAGAGCCGGGCAAAGTCGGCCAGGGCCTCCTCCGAGCGTACCAGGAACAGGTCGTCCACGATATTGACCGCCTCGATCGTGGGGAATCTGGCTGTCCACTGCTCGAGTTCCTCGATGACGCTCTCGTTGCCGCGAAGGCGCACCCATCTTCCCTTGTCCCGGTACAGACGCTTGAGGGCGGTGTTATTGCAGAAGGTGCATTCGAAGGGGCAGCCCCTGGTCGTCTGGACCCGGTAGCGGGTCAACGTCCCGCGCATCAACTCAGGCCGTGCGGGGATCAGGGCCTTGCCTTCGACAACATAATGCCGTTGGTCGATGTCGTAATCCGGGAACGGCAGTGTGTCCAGGTCGGCGATCAAAGGCCTCACGGCATTGCGCAGGGTCCGGCCGTCCGCGCGGAACCAGAGCCCGTCGATGTGCGTGGGGTCCCGGCCAGCCGCGAGGGTGTTGGCCAGTTCGAGCATCGCCTGCTCGCCCTCGCCGATGCAGATCGCGTCGGCCACCGCGATCGATTCCTCCGGTGCCACGGTGGGGTGAACGCCGCCCCAGACGATCGGAGCGCGAATACCCGCTGAGCGAAGAGCCTCCGTCAGCGCGCACGCCCGGTGGAACGTGTTGGTCATCAGGGACATGCCGATCAATTCCGCGTTCCGTACGCGTTCGACGAGGTCCGCGATCAGTTCCGGTGCGAACCTCGCCTTCGCGCTGTCGCGCTTCGAGGTCATGAAGACCATGCAGACGTCATGACCCCCGCGTTTGAGATAAGAAGATACGTAGCGAAGCCCCAGGGCCAGCGGGTGCGTGTAGGTTGCGATGAGAGCGATTCTCATGGGTTCTGCCCTCATATGGAATTGTCAGGCCGGCATTCCCCGACGAACGGAGAAACATGAAGCCGGCGACGGCCGGTTTGCGGGTGAGCCCGGCATCGAGAGGCAGTCCACCCGGTTCGGCGATCGCCCGGGTTACCCGGCATTGTATTCCCGTCCGATCGAGACCGAAAGGGCTCCTTGCGCGCCCATGCCGGGAAAGGGGCGGTGACAGGTTACGCGGTCCCGCGATGAACCGCATGCGTGGGT
>JAPKGY010000002.1 GCA_026647385.1 Phycisphaerae bacterium
CGCGTTCGGCGTCCTTGAGATGCGACCAGCCCTTCGAAAGCGGTTCGATGGCCATGAACTTGCGGTCCGGCTCCTCGTAGCACCCCAGCGGCTGCATGCCCGCCTGCATCACGTCGTGGATCGTGTCGATGTAGGCGCGGATGTGCTTGTCCGCCGGCCCGTAGTAGCCCGCGAGGAACTCGTCGATCAGCGTCCGGTCGTCCAGCTTCGGGTTCCACAGCAGCTTGGCCAGGACCCACGCCCGCAACTCGCCCATCTCCGCGCCCGGCGTACCCGTGGCCCCCTGCTCGAAGATCCCGGTCACGTGGTTCGCGACGAAAAACCGGACGTTCGGCCCCAACACCCGCAAATTGGGATGCACGAAAAGATAATGCCGGAAGTTGGTCGTGTAATCCCAGATGTACAGCCGCTTGGCGATCTTGGCCCAATCCTGCAGATTGCGGGCGAAACCGGCGTTCCGCTTGTGCGTCTCCAGAGGCAGGTTGTACGAGCAGTTCATCGTGCACAGCCAGATAACCACGTTGTCCCGCGGCTGGGTGACCTTCGGCGGCGCTTCGGAATAGGTGTAGGCCAGCGTGCTGACCGCGACCTTCGGGAACTCCTTCTCGATGTCAGCCGCCACCGCGTTCACGAACCGCAGGATCGAACCCGAAGGCCCGCCTTCCTCCTCGTCGATGGCCTTGCACCGGGCACACTGACATTGGCCGCCGCAATCGTTCTGCGATACCGAGACCTGGACGGCCCGGGGGTGCTTTCGCAGCAGCGCCCGCAGGTTCTTGACCAATTCCTTCCGCATCTCCTCGTTGCTCAGGCAAAGCTGCGCGCCCTCGGACACGCGCTTGCCGTCGATCTCGCTGAACCACTCCGGGTGATCCTTGAAGTACTTGTTTGGCGGGATCAGTGGGTAAAACGTGTGTACGAAACTGGCGATCTCGAACTTGCCGCCGACGTCGGCGCTGAGCGGCATGTGCGTGCCGTTAACCCGGTTGCGGACCGACCAGTCGCGATTGAATGCCGTCTCCCAGAACGGCTCGCGGTACTCCAGCGGCGGCACGTAGCGAACGTCGAGTTTGTCGAAGGCGAGCGTCGGCTTCTCGGGAATCGTACTCGCATCCGGCGCCCACCATCGGCACCCGACGTGGTCCTCCAGGAAGGCATACACCGCGTACAGGGTACCACGAGGCTCGCCGCCGGCCAGAATGAGGTCGCCACCGACCGTCCGGATCACGAGGCCTTCATCCCCGAGCCCCTCGACCGAGAACGCGGGGTCGGCCAGGGCGGCCGCCTGTGCCCCGACCAGGATGCGCGGGGAAGGGCCTTCTCCCTTGAGATTGAGCGGAAAATCGGCACCCGTCACCTGTTCGAGGAATACCTTGAGTTCCCGGGCGGCATGCCGCACGGGCGCGGGCGCTCCTTTGGCGGTCACGATCGTGACGTCGCCGAGGCCGTCCTTGGCGAGTTCAATCCCCAGCACCGGACAAACACACAGCGCCAGGAGAATCATGCCCGATGCGAACGATTCGAAAGCGCGCCTCATGGAATCACCTCCGCGTCAGCGCTTGACGTTGAAGACCAGACCGGAGTACGTTCGGTCGCGGCCATCATAAGGGCAGAGGAAGAAGGAGTCATTTCCGAAGAACGGGGGCGGTTGGATCGGCAACCCGCGCAGGGCGATGTCGAGGTGCAGCAAAGCCAGCGGCGTCACCGTGTCGAACTCGCACATCGCATAGCCCTTGGCGGGCACGAAAAAGCCCCGGACGAACTCGCCGCCAACCAGGGCCTGCCCGATCGACCGGGCGACTTCGAGAAACGCCCGATCGCCCGTGGTCCGGGCGAGTTCGATCAGACCGAAAATGGCCAGAGGCGATAACGCCCGCCCGTGCGGCTTCAGGCGGCGATCGGTACCGGACGGCTCGCCGATGTCCCCGAGGTCGCACGAACGCGCGATCCCGCGGGCCATGTCCCACATCAGCGGATCGCGGGTCAGGCGATAAGCCAGTGCGTAGGCGTACAGCTGAAACACGCCGAGCGAGCGTTTCCGAAACGCGTCGGGGCCGAACATCCCCGGTCGGCGCACGTCGGCCGGGCTGAGGCGGGTTCCGTCGGTGAGCATGCACCAGATCTGGTTGTCCCGGGGATCGTAGCTGGACTTCGCCAGCGCGGTCAGGTCCGCCACCGCGTGACGCTTGAATTCCTCGCCCGCCGGTCCCAACTGGGCCGCCAACTGCAATTGGCAGACCGTGGCGTAGGAATAACGAATCCCGTAGATACTCACGTGCGACGTCTCGGTGAATCGCTCGCCAAACTCGGGGCCGAACTGCTCGAGGTACAGCTCGTTGCGATAGTGCCCGTATACGTCGGGGCCAAGTCCGGTCCGCGGATCGCGAACATCCGCGTATCGTTGTGCAAGCCGTTTCGCCCAGATCAACGGGCGCGGGTCGCCGCTGAGCCGGTGGAGCTGGACGGCTGCGTACATCAACTCGCATCCGCCGTCGAGCAGCGTCAGCCCTTTCATTTCGACCGGCAGCGGGCCGCCGACGTACGCGTGATCCCAGGGGCAGCCTTTGTACCGTCCGTAAAGGCCGTGCCGATTGAAGTCGAGGTTGTCCCACCGCAGCACGTGCGCGGACCAGAACCCTTCAATGAAGCGACGCGTGGCCTCGGGATCCGCCTCCCACATCAGGTCATAGCTGGGATAATGGTGCTTGAGTTCGTGTTGTACCTCGGTGTTCCAGAACGCGGGTATCGGCACCCGGCGGCGTCGGTCCTTGTAACCCTCGCCGACCGGCTGCTCGGTGGCGGCATCGATCATCGCATGGCCGCCCCAGAACAGCAGTCCGTCCTCGTGCTGAAGATGCTCGAAGTGGTAGCGGAATGACTCGATCGCCGCCTCACGGTACTTGGGGTCATCCGTCAGGGCCGTAAGCAGGTCGAACACCCGGAAAAGCACCTGCTGACAAGCCAGGTCGGACATGATCCACTGTCGCGGCATCTGCCAGGCCTGGGCACAGTCCGGCGGGAGCTTCCACATGGCCGGTGCGTGCGTGTCAATGTCGATCCCGTCAACGAAAAGAGGAGTGTGTCGCGGGCCATAGACGTCGCGCCCGTAGCGGACCACATGGTCGGCGAAGGTCCGGACGACCTCGACGAACTCCGAGCGGTCGGGCGCACCGGGAGCCTTTCCCCATGCCCCGGTCGTGCAGCAACCCGCGATGCCCACACAGGCGGCCAGCAGAAACCGCCGCCCAGGCCCGGGCCGGTGTGTGACCAGAGAATCCCTCATGCAGCCAGCGACTCCAGACGTACGCGTCAGCAAAAAAGGGCACGCCTCGGAAAGAGGCAGGTCCCTACCCCGGTGGTAACCCATGGTAGAGCTTTCACGCAGGCCGTGTCAAAGCTATAATGCCCCCGTCCATCGAGGTTTGCGGGGCGGATCATCCCTTTGCACCATCATCCGTTCTTCTCCCTCGCCGCCCGACCGGACGTCTTTTTTTCACCATCAGAGGCCATGTCATGGACCGGGACGTTTGTACCCCACTGGCACTCACCGAACAGCCATTCGATTCGGGCGGGAGTCCGCCATGAGCGGCTGGTGGCAACGATATCTCCAGCGCCACCAGCATCCAGCCTCGCGGGTGCTGCATCTCATCGGCGTCCCCATGCTCCCGATCGCAGGCGCCCTGGCGATCGTGCAGCTCGTCGAGTGGCGATGGGATCTCTGGTGGCGGCCGGCGGGACTGCTGGCCCTCAGCTACCTCCTGCAGTGGGCGGGCCATCGCATCGAAGGCAACGACCTGGGAGAGGTGGTCTTCATCAAACGGCTACTCGGCCTGCCTTACGTCGCGATCTCACCCCGATACGCCCGCGACGATGAACCCAACAAAACGTGACCGCCATTCCCAGAGGGTGTGTGAGAGGTCCTGGGAGAGGGGGACAGTCCCCGGGCTTCTCACGCACCCTTTGAGAGAGCGGGACCGTCCCAGGGTTTCTGACAGCCTCTCAGACTTCATCCGGCACGACGTAGGGCTCGCGATAAACGCGCTTGAGCATCTTGTCCGCCTCCCGATCGTCGATGAAGCTCTCCGTCTTGCCGTCGAACCTCAGCTTCCGCCCGCCCAGGCGATAAGAAATATTGCCCAGATGGCTCAGAATGGTCGATCGGTGCCCGTCCTCGATATCCGCGTTCGGCATGGCCCGCGATTCGACGCAGGCGAAGAAGTTGTCGATATGTTGTGAGTGAGCCTGCTTGCCCGTGCATCCGGCGCAGTTCTTGCCGTCCGCGTCGAACACCTGCCAGCCGCTGCCGTGACGCGCCAGGAACATCAGGTTCTTCGTGCCGTGGATTTCCGTCGTGGCGGCGTAGAAAGGCCAGTCCGGAAAAGCGCCCGTGTCCCGCACCGACCAGTCCACCTTCTTCATGTACGGAGTCCAAAGGGTCAACTCGAAGAGCATCGTCAGATCGGGATAATCCCACGTCACCACCTGCGTGTCCGGCGTTTCCTGATCGTCGTTGAAATAGAAAATGCCGCCCGTCCCCGACGCCCCGAGCGGGTAATCCTTTCCGATCATCCACCGGGCGATGTCGATCTGATGCACACCGTCGTTGATGATATCTCCTCCGGAATACTCCCAATGCCAGTGCCACTTGTAATGAAAATGGTTCGGGTTGAACTCGCGCTGCGGCGCCGGGCCCAGCCAGCGGTCGTAATCCACGCCCGCCGGCACCGGCCCGTCCGGCGTCCGGCCGATTTCGGGTCGGACCCGCATCTGCCTCACCCGCACGAGATGCACGTCGCCCAGTTCGCCGGACCGAATGTACTGGCGAGCGGCCTGCACATACTCGGCGCTGCGGTTCTGGAAGCCCATCTGCACGACGCGACTGTACTTGCGGGCCGCCTCCGCCATCTTGCGCCCTTCCCGGATGTTGTGGGCGCAGGGCTTCTCCACGTACACATCCTTGCCCGCCTGGCACGCGTGGATGGTGCTCAAAGCGTGCCAGTGGTCGGGGGTCGCATTAAACACCGCGTGAAGATCCTGGTCGTCGAGCATACGGCGATAGTCCTGCACGACCGTCGGCCGGCTGCCGGTCGCCTTCTCGACCACCTCCGCCGCCTTGTTCGCCCGATTCAGGTCGACGTCACATACATACGCGACCCGGACCTCGGGGCGCTTGATGAATTCCTCGCTCAACAGCCACGTACCCCGTCCCCCCGTGCCGATGACCCCAATGACGTACTTGGCCGGCTTGACCGTACCGGCCGCCCGGCCCGCCCCGCCGCCAAACACCGTGGCTGCGGCTGCACCGGCTGTACCCGCCAGAAAAACCCGTCGCGTTGGCCTTGGAGAAGTCATGGCCATCCCTCCCGAACAGCGGGAGTCCGCCCTCAAAGGGGACGGAAGATCCCGTGTCATGTGATGTGGAAACTGCCCCGTGTCGCCCAATTTGCCGTCAGAACTTGCGGATCGTTTCGATCACGTGGCTCTGTTGGGCTTCGGTCATTTCCGGAACGATCGGTAGCGAAAGCACTTCCTTGGCCACCCGCTCCGCCACCGGACAGGCTCCCTCCTGATAGCCCAGGGTTGCGAAGCACGGTTGCAGGTGCAGCGGCAACGGATAGAAGATGGCCGCCCCCACGCCGGCGTCCGCCAGGTGCTTCTGAAGCGCGTCCCGCCGCTCGCAACGCAGCGTGTACTGGTGATACACGTGTTCGCAGCGCGGGTCCACAAGCGGCAGGCGTACGGCTGTGCCCTGCAGCTCGCGGTCGTATCGCGCCGCCCGGACACGGCGGGCCGCGGTCCAGGCCGCCAGCCGCTTCAGCTTGACGCGGAGTACCGCGCCCTGGAAGCCGTCCATCCGGAAGTTCCCGCCGATGAAATGATAGTAGTATCGCGGGTTCTGACCGTGGTCGCGGATGAACTTCAGTTTCTCCGCCAGCGCCTCATCGACTGTCAGGATCATGCCGGCGTCACCCATGGCTGACAGGTTCTTCGTCGGATAGAACGACAACGCGCAGGACCGCCCGAAACTGCCCGCCGACGCGCCCCGGAACCTCGCCATGATCGCCTGGGCCGCGTCCTCGATGATGATCAGCCCGAGGCGCCGTGCGATCTCGCCGAGCCGGTCCATGTCCGCGCATTGCCCGTAGAGGTGGACCGGAATGATCGCCCGCGTCCGCGGCGTGATGGCGGCCTCGACGGCGGCTGGATCGATGTTGAAGGTGTCCGGGAGGATGTCCACAAACACCGGCTTCGCCCCGACGCGGGCGACGCACCCCGCGGTCGCGAAGAAGGTGAACGTCGGAACGATCACCTCGTCCCCGGGGCCGATGCCCAGAGCCATGAGCGATGCCAGGATTGCATCGGTTCCGCTGCTCATCGCCACAGCCGACGGCACGCCGCAGAGCGCAGCCACCTCGGACTCCAGGGCCGCTACTTCCGGGCCTTGAACGTACGCGTGAGACTCGAGCACGCGATCGATCGCCTGGCGAATCTCCGCCTCCAATTCACGATTCTGTGCACCCAGATCCAGGAGTGGTACTTTCATGGTCGAGACAGTATCGCTGGGCGACGCCATCCGGGCAACTGCGATGCGATCCGCTCGCGCCTCAACGATCGCCTGCGGGGAATGTGTTCGAGCACCGCGACGCGCGCTCAACGAAAAACTCAGCAACGCCTGACAGGTCCCATCCGATGAAATGCTCTGACAAAAAAACTTCCGGGCGGGCACGAGTCCCATCCCGGAAGTGCGCCACGGCTAAGACAGCCGAGATTCGGATATTCTTCTTCGTTCGGGGGGCTCGAAAACGCGGCTGATTCGTCGGTCGACTCCCGGGAGATCGCTCTCAAGAGCACCCTCGCGAATTCGCCCACCCTTCAGAAGGACTATAACACGCTCGCGCAAACACTGTCAATGAATCCATCGGCCAATTGCTCCGGGATCGTGAATTCTCTAACATCATTAATGGCAATTAGTTACGGAACACAAAAGCGGGCCGGAACCGGACTGCCATCGCAAGTGCCGCTGCCACCGAAACTTGGCTAGCGAGTGGAATTCCCGGATTTTTTTCAGATTATTCCCTGGGTAATATTGCCCTTAAACGGGAATGTGCTCGGGAGGCCAGACTGAGCACGTAAAGCCCTGCCGCAGACGAAAAAAACGCTATGACGAAATACAGCCCATTCGCCGGACGATGGGCCGTCGGATACCTGGCCGCGAATACGTTGCGGGTCTTTGTCCGCCGGCCTGCCGGAAGACGTCGGCCGACCCATCCGTGGAGGGGGGTGGGCACCGCCCCGTACCCCCGACGGGTTGGCGTACGAGGGCTCCGAAGCAAGATACTGGACATCGTCGGCGCGCGGAAAACCGGCCGGGGCAGGTGCGCGTTTGGCGTCCGGTCTCAGGGCCAGGTGGCCTCGCTCCCGTCGCACACGCGGGATCCCGGGGCCGCTCGGCATCCGACGGGCACGCCCCGCGAGTCCGCGGGCGTGGCAGCCAGCACCAATGTTGTGGAAGCTTTGACACAGAATCGGCCCTGGTGAGCCCGCCAGGTCCGGTGTTGGCTCACAGGTGTTCAGCTTGGGCTAAACATGAACCGGGGCAGGGGCCGGGCCCGGTGGAGGGTTTGGTCTGGGACAAAGCGGCGGTTCAGGCCGGCGCCAGGTTAACCTTGGCCAAGGTGGCGTTGATTTTCTCTCCGAGGGTCTCCGCGGTGAACGGTTTGACGACGTAGTTGTTCACGCCCGCCTGGATGGCTTCGATCACCCGCCGCTTCTCGGCTTCGGTCGTGACCATGATCAGCGGCATGGCTTTATCCGTTTCGCGGATCTTGCGCACCAGACTGATGCCGTCCATGTTGGGCATGTTCCAGTCGACCAGCGTGAGGTCCGGCCGAACTTCCGCGATCTGCTTAAGGGCTTCCACGCCGTCGGATGCCTCCATCACGTCGGTATACCCGAGCTGGGCGAGGACGTTCTTCTGGATGTTGCGGATGGTCCGTGAGTCGTCGACCAGGAGGATTTTCATAATTCGGTGCTCCCATGAGAACCCAAGACACGCCCGAGATTTCAGGCACCTGCGCCCACAGCGGCGGGGACACCGGCAGCTTCGTGCCTTTTCTTGTCGGCCACCATGACGACTTCCACGCAAAAGCGCCCCAAGGTGGAGTCGCACGGCAACGCCAGGCGCGGAGCGAGCTTCGACTGGGAAACAAGGTGCTCCCGTCCAATGACGACGGTAGGGAGCGAGATGTTCAGGTTCAGGCCCTCGAGGCCGGCCTTGGCGTGACCGGCCACCATGTTGGCCAATTCGCCGAGGGCGTCCGAGAAATCCTCGTGCGTCGCGGTCATCTGAACACCGGCGAACTTGCTGGCGACTGTCACGGCCGTGTGCATGGGAAAGGAAAGGACCACGCAGCCGGTCGCGTCCCCGGACAGCCCGATCACGGCGGAAACGTCGGCCGAGGCCTCGCCTTGGCCTTTGATGATCGGTTTGCTCACCGTGACCTCGGTGGCCAGCATGGTCTTGAAGACGTTCTTGACGGAGGCAATAAACGGATTGATGTACCGGACGTCCATGGGTTGTATCGCCTTCTGTCCAAGGCGGACCACATTTCCATGGTCCGCGGCCCAAATGGGAACCTTCCGGAAGCACCGGCGTTCAAACCGCGCCGATGCTGGCCGTCGGATCCCAACCGCCCCGCGTCCCGACGACAGGCGGAGCCTGATCCGGTTCCCTAGACTCTATCGGTTCGAGAGGGGCCCAGTTGAGCTAACTTCCCGGCCGGCTGGCCCCGGAAAGCCCTCTGCCTGGGCCGCAGAGCGATCTGGCCTCCGCCGGAGGTAAAATGCCCAATGCCGGCCGGTCCAGCCCCGGCCAGGACCGGTAACCTTTCCCCGGAAAAGCGAGTATTAAGCCTCACCCTCGGGTAGACGACAGGTATACCGGGAAGACCCGCGCTTTTCGTCGGACGGGCCGCCTCCGGAGGGGGCCTGTCAGCGGGGAACGAGTGGTATGAAGTCGGTTGCCTCAGATCCTGAACCCGCCTTGGCCACCCAGGCTGCGCCCGTGCCCTGCAGGTCGAGCGGCGATTATGCCAACACGATTCTGGTGGCCGACGACGATCCCGCAACGCTCAGGCTCGTTGAGTACGTCCTCACCCGGGCCGGTTACGACGTGCGACTCGCGCGGGATGGGGAAGAGGCCATGACCATTCTTGCGGAGTGCAAGCCTGCGTTGCTCCTGCTGGACTGCGACATGCCCAAGCTGGACGGGCTGGAGGTCTGTCGGCGGATCAAACGGGACCCGAAGTTCTCGGGGGTTCCGACGATCTTCCTGACCGCCATGTCCAGCCCGGCGGACAAGGCCCGCGGGTACGCCGCCGGCGGCGACGACTACATCGCCAAGCCTCTCGAGCGAAGCGAGCTTCTGAACCGGATCCGCAAACAGCTCGATCTGGCCCGCACGCAGGCCCAGGTCCATCAGCAGGCGATCCTGTTGAACGCGCACGCGGGTCGCCTGAACGAAGCCCGCGACCTGCAGCAGTCCCTGCTCGCCGACGTTTCGCGGTTCACGGATCTGGACATCGCCCTGCACTATCAGCCGGCCACCGAGGCGACCGGAGACTTCTATGAAGTGGTCAGTCTCGGTCCCGACGAGTACGGCCTGCTGGTGGCTGAGGCGTCGAGCGCGCCGATTCGCGGAGGCTTTCTGGTAGGCGTCATGAAGGCGCTGGCCGCCACCTTCGTGAATCCGACCCTGTCCACCCAGGAAACCCTGGTCCTGTTGAACACGGCGCTGACCAAGTGCCTGGGGGCCCATCGTCAGGTCAACGCCTGTTACACGCGGCTCCACACCACGACCCGCCAACTCGAAATCGGCTGTGCCGGGAACATTAATCCGCTGCTGCTCGGGGCCAATGGCCGGTATCGGGAGATCACCGCGTGCGGCGATCCGCTGGGAGCCCGGGAGGATGCCTCTTTCGCGACGCAGTTCCTGTCGGCGGAGTCCGGCGACCGACTCTTCCTGTTCACCACCGGCCTGGTGGGGACGGAGGGGCACACGACCGGCGGACTCGGCACCTTGAGGCACATGCTCCAGGCGCATCACCGGGAACCGCTGATCCAGACGGTTGCCCAAGCCGCCGCCGCGCTCCAGCCGACGCCCGACATCATCTCACTCCGCGATCAACTGCTCCTGGCGCTGGAATGCTGATCGTTCACTCGCCGCGCCTCGCGGCCTGCGCGGGCCGGCGGATCGATCCGCATGTTTTCGGCCGGCCCACCGTCCGAGCGAAAAACCACATGCGGGTGTAACTCGTCGGCTGCTCGTGGCGTTTCCGGCAGGGGAGTTTGGTTGTGGTGCGGCCATCTCTCCGCCCCCGGCGTACCATGTTGAGGCACAGCCTGTCCCCATTCTGCCTCGCGGCTGGCGAGGCGCGCCGATCACATTCCGGCCATCCAGCGCACGACGAAGGCGATTGAGCGGCCGGGCGCCCGCAAACAAGTCGGCGCATCGCGAGCACCGCTCGACCTCGCCCGCGCATCATCACGCCCTCCCCGGCGCCCCGATCCCAGGTCATGGCTTTTCCTGGCAGTTTTTTCCCTGCCTCATGGGCCAAATAGCGCGGCGACGCCAATAATCGCCCGAAGTCGGCTCATACCACCGGTCGCTACCGGGGGGAGCGCCGCGGATCGTCGCCCCCGATCGAAGGGACGGCGAACATCTCAAGGAAGTTCACACGATGCAAACAATGCTGGTCACGGCTTCCGGGCCCTGACAGCGGGAGGTGACGTATGGTCCGACGCTTGCTCGCGGTTGCGGCGGCTTTGTTGGTCGGCTCCTGCAGTCCGGGAACCGTCCCCGGCACCCCCGGTCCGTTTGATCCCAAGGTGAACACGGACCTCAAGCCTGCGCAGGCCGTCCTTCCCGACGCCCAGGGCAACCCCCAGCCTGTCGCCACGGCGCGAGACGCGCAGGGAGTGACCACTGATTTCGTCGAGGGGCTTGTGCTGTTACGACCCGCCCCGGGAGTGGACCTGAATGCCTTCCTCAGCCGGTACGACGGGACGGTGGTCAGCGACGACACGATCCCGGAACCACCGGCGAGCCTCGGAATCACGCTGACCGCCGAGGAGCGAAAGCCCACGGAATACCTGGTCCGTATCAATTTGGCGAAGGTTGACCTCTCCACCTTTATCGCCAACGCGAGCGCAACCGGGCTGACGGGAGTGATGGAGTTCTCATCCCAAGCAGGCCTGCTCACGCTCGCGGGAGTCGCGGATGCCGTCGCCGCCGGGTTTGACGCCTCACTCGAATTCATCAGCTATCCCAACCAGACCTTCCCGCTCACCCTGTTGAACACCCGGGAGCGGCCGGACGGAGCCGGTGGCTTTACCGATGCCTTCGCGACCACGCGCTTTCAAACCGGGGGCAGCCAAACGAACGTTACCCTCGCGTGGCAGTTTCTGGCCGCCCACGGCATCCAGCGACGCGTCCGCGTGGCCATCGTCGACGGCGGCTTCTGGCTCAACCCCGACGGCACCCCGCGCGGTACCGACTCCGATTTCCCAGCCAACCCGATCCAGTACGATTTCGTGGGAAACGATTACTTCGCCGATGGTGCCGGGGTGACTCCGTGCGGCGCGACGAACCCCTGTTTCTGGCATGGAACGGGCGCGGGCGGCGTGGCCACGGGCATCCTCAACAACCTGCAGGGCGCCGCCGGAACCGGCGGGCTCGTGGCCGAACCGATGCTGTTCAACACGTCCGGCTCGCGAAGCAACAAGAACTGGGCCATTCGGACGGCCATCGCCTGGCAGGCGGACGTCGTGTCCATGAGCTGGGGCGGCGACTGCAATCAGGCCTGCCGCAGTTACGATCGGGATCATACGCCGTTCCAGGATGCGATTAATGCGGGGAGCCGGGCGGTGTTCGTGGCATCCGCGGGAAACGGGGACAGCGCCGGAAACGGCTACGATGTCGGTGATCCGCGGTTCTACCACCCTTGCATCGAGGACCACGTGATCTGCGTCGGGGCTCTCAATAATGATGCGACCACCAAGATCGGATACTCGAATTTCGGCGACGCCGTGGACATCTTCGCGCCCACGAACATTCCGGTGATGGCCCAGCCGGCGTCGAGCGACAGCAACCCGGCCGGTCCCGCGAGCCCGGTCTCATTCGGAGGGACCAGCGCGTCCACGCCCTTCGTGGCCGGCGTGGCGGCCATGATAAAAGCCATTAACCCCGACCTGAACAACGACCAGGTGGCGGCCATCCTGCGGGATACGGCCCACGCGGGGGCGCCGCCGGTCACTCGCCACCTCGATGCGTATGCCGCGGTCCGGCGGGCCGCCCAGGGCATCGACATCGTGAAGGATCGCTTCGAGGTCGGCGCGGGCGGAAACGACCTCACGCCGACGAACCTCGGCGCGATCGGCCCCTACAGTCAGCCGAACCTGAACCTGGACGGCCGGGACCGCGATTACTTCCGATTTGAGGTCCCGGGCGGCTCCACCTTGACGATCGATCTGCAATATCCCCAGGGACTCGGACGCCTGTCGCTGCTGGACCTCGACAGCCTGGGTGAGTGCGGAGACCCCGTCCTTGTCGGCGAAACCGACCTCGGCGGGACGGGGCGCCGATTCACCTACACGGTTCCGGGCGGCTCGTTTCAGGTCGGGGTGCGCGCCGACGACGTCAACGCGTACAACCTCGGAATCGCCTATTCGTCGGCCTCGTTTCCGGCGGACGGCTACGAGCCGAACGACCTTCCCGCGTCGGCGAGATGGATCTACTCGTTCAGCTTCGCCGGCTCGGGATTATTCACCTACCTCCAAATCGACCCGCGCATCACGATCGACGCGAGCCTCCACACCGCCACCGACGCCGATCACTACATCGTACGCGGCGCGCACCTCAGGCCCGCCGAACGCATCGTCATCGCCGGACAGCCGGTGGTCAGGGTCTACGGCAACGACTCACCCGTCACGCTGGAAGTGTACGCCCTGAACGCGGATAACACGCCAGGGGCGCTGATCGCGCGGGTCGGCGGCGGAAGCTGCACGGCCCAGCCGGTGGCCGTCACGCTGCAGGAAGATGTTTACTACCTCGTCAAGGTTACGGGCACTGCCGGACGCTACACGCTGCGCAACGGCGTCGCCGGCGGGCGAAGGTATATACCCCAACTGGTGCGCGACCGGGTCTACGTTATCCTCCATCCCGGCGAACCGGTCGAACGCACCCTCCGATTCGCCGAGAACTACGTGTTTGTGGCCGACTTCGCCTTCCGAGGGATCACGACAAACAGCCGACGGTCCCATTTGCGGCTTTTCGATTTCGACGGCAATCTTCTCAGCGAGGCACAGCCCGACACTCAGGGTCCCGGCGAACGATTGAGCCTCGCGTCGACGGTGACCAGCCAGGTGTACGCGCTGCAGATCACTCCTCAAAGCGCGGACGCGCAGAACGAGACGCTGAGAATGGAATGGGACCCCGCACCAGCCACGCGAGTCAGCGGTAATCTCATCCTGAATCCCGGCGCCGAAGAGGGGGAGGCGGACGACAGCAACGGTTCGGTCGAGGACATTCCGCAGTGGGACACCCCCGCAGAAGCCGACATCGCGATGCCCACGGTCATTTTTTATGACGCTGAAAGCGGCAATCCGACTCCGGACGGCCCCGGACCGAACGACCGAGGGTCCCAGTTCTTCGCCGGCGGGCCGAGCAATTCCGAGAGCGGCATCCGACAAGCTGTCTCGATCGATCCCGCGTGGCAAGAGGCGGTCAACGAAGGCCGCGTCAAGTACCGGTTTTCGGCGTTCCTCGGCGGACACCTCGACGAGGCTGACTCCGCCGGGGCCACACTCACCTTCCTGGATGCGCACCTCGAAATGCTTGGCCAGGCTTCTCTGCCCCCGGTCACCCCGCGGGAACGTGCGAACCAGACGGGATTGCTCCCAGTCCAGACGAGCGACTACCTGCCGGAGGGAACATCCATGATTTACGTTGATCTTGTTTTCAGGCGGGTGGACGGCCTATACAACAACGGATACGCGGACAACCTCGAACTCGTGTTCTCGGAGTACAACACCTCACCCTGAAGGCAAGGGCCCCGGAGATGAGACCCTCCCGCGTCAAGAACGATACACGAATACCGAAAACGCACCACGCAGTCTGGCCGACGGTCGTCGCCGTCCTGTTCGCCGGGGCGGCGGCGGCCTTTCTGTCGCTTGCAGCGGTGCGTTCGAGATCGGAAGCCTCGGCCCCAGCGGGCTCGCCTCACGGGTCGGTCTGCTCGGCCGGGTTCGGACCGACGATCGCCAACCGCGAATCGCCGGCGGGGCCCGCCCCGCCCGGCATGGTCTGGATTCCGGGAGGAGAGTTCTCGATGGGGTGCGAGGACCCGCGCGGTTGCGTGGCCGGCGGCCACGACCCGATGCCCGACGCCCGCCCGATCCATCGCGTCTACGTCGACGGCTTCTGGATGGATGCGACGGAAGTCACCAACGAACAGTTCGAACGATTCATCCAGGCGACCGGGTACGTCACCGTAGCCCAGCGCAAGCCGTCACCGGAGGAATTCCCGACCGTGCCGTCGGAGCAACTGGTGCCCGGTTCGCTCGTCTTTACCCCGACCCAAGGACCGGTTTCGCTGGATAATCCGTGCCCGTGGTGGCGGTTTCAGCCGGGGGCGGATTGGCGACACCCGGAAGGCCCGGGAAGGGACATCCGGAATCGTGAGAAGTACCCGGTCGTCCACATCGCCTATCCCGACGCGGTCGCCTTCGCGGCATGGGCGGGCAAGCGGTTGCCGACCGAGGCGGAGTGGGAGTTCGCCGCTCGCGGCGGGCTCGCGGGCAGAGTCTACGCGTGGGGCAATGACCTGCACCCGGACGGCCGGTTCATGGCGAACACGTTTCAAGGACGATTCCCCTACCGAGACAGCGGCGACGACGGGTTCGCGGGCATCGCCCCGGTAGCCCGGTTCCATCCCAATGCGTATGGCCTCCACGACGTGGCCGGAAACGTCTGGGAATGGGTCAGCGACTGGTATCGGCCGGATTACTACGCCCGGCTTGCGGAAACCGGCCGCATAGCCCGCAACCCGCAAGGGCCCGACGATTCGTGGGACCCGGCTGAACCGTTCGTGAAAAAACGCGTTCAGCGCGGCGGCTCGTTCCTCTGCACCGACGAGTATTGCACGCGCTACATGGTCGGCACACGAGGAAAGGGCGAGGTGAACACCGCCTCCAATCACGTGGGATTTCGTTGTGCCGCGTCCGCGACAAGCACGGCTGTCCCGAATCAGGTCGCTAGGGGCTTTTAGAACCTAGCCAACCCTCGGATTCAAATGTTTTTTTCGTTTTTCGTTGTCGCCCGCGCGCAGCCGCGCTACATTATCCCCGGCAAGCTAGTGCTTGCTAATGTCCGATGTTCCGGTTTTCCAAGAACGAGGATTTCCAGTCCGTTTCCGGCAAACGACCGGGTGTCGGCTTCGGCGAACTTTCATCGACGACTTGCGTTTCTCCATGAATGTTCCGCGACGTCGTGGCGTGGAATCGCGGCTCATTCGCTCCGGCCTCCGGCGGTTGCTCCCACGGATCAAATCATAAGGAGTGACCCGATGACTGCCATTGCTGCGCCGCGCGTCGATACCCCGTCCACGGAGCTTCGGATTTCCCTGCCGATCGCGCCGGCGAACGACGTCCGTGAGCGTCTGGAATTGGAACGACAACGTCTGATGGCCGAGGCCGGCTTGAACGTCGCGCCGGTCAGCCATTTCCGACGACCGGTCGAACGCCCGTTCACGAAGGACCAGCGGGCACACACGACGGTGTTGTTCGGCGGACTCACTCTCCGCCATGAAAACCTGCTACTGGCGGGCCTCGAAGGGCTGGGCTACAAGCCGGCCCTGATCCCGACGCCGCGCAAGGCGGATTTCCAGGCCGGCAAGGAGTACGGCAACAACGGGCAGTGCAATCCGACGTATTTCACGGTCGGGGCGCTGGTCAACTACCTGAAGGACCTGCGCGATCGCCAGGGAATCCCCGTTAAGCGGATTCTCGACGAATACGTCTTCATCACCGCCGGGGCTGCGGCCCCTGCCGGTTCGGGATGTACGAGGCGGAGTACCGGCTGGCCCTCAAGAACAGCGGCTTCGACGGCTTCCGCGTGCTGCTCTTCCAGCAGGGCGGCGGCCTCAGCCAGTCGGAGGTCGAGGCCGGCATCGAATTCAATCTGAACTTCTTCCTCGTGCTGCTGAACGCGATCCTGATCGGCGATCTGCTGAACGAGGTGGCGTACCACATCCGCCCCTACGAAGTCGTGCCCGGCAAGACCAACGAGGTGATGGACAAATGCCTGGCGCTCTGCCGGGATCGCCTCAGGCACAAGGGGGCCGAGCACATCCGGGCCGGTGCGACCGCCCGTCTGCTCAGCCGCCTCGCTCCGGTTCGCGACGAGCGCGAGGCCCAGCAGTTCCTCGACCAGATTCTCGGCGATCATTACACCTCCGCCCTGCGCGAGTGCGCACGCATGCTGCAGCAGGAGGTCGAGGTCGACTACACCCGCCCTCGGCCTGTGGTGAAGATCACCGGTGAATTCTGGGCCCAGACCACCGAGGGCGACGGCAACTTCAACATGTTCCCGTTCCTGGAGCGCGAGGGCGCGGAGGTGCTGGTCGAGCCCATCGGCACGTGGATTACCTACCTCCTGAATCAGGCGATCTCGGAGTGCCGCGACCGCCGCGGGCTGGACGCCGGCCAGGTCCGGCCGGATCGGTTCGATTTCCGCAAACGCTGGGACCTCGAGAAACGTTATCGCCGCAAGCGGATCATGCTGGGACTGGCTCGCCGGATCCTGCTTCGCGAGTACGGCCGAATGCAGCGCGCCCTGGGCGGAACAACCCATCCGCTGGCGGATCAGCTCGAACTGCAGAGGCTGGGCCACCCTTATTACAACAGCAGGTCCGGCGGCGGCGAGGGACACCTCGAGGTGGCCAAGGCGATCTATTACACCAACAAGGATCTCTGCCACATGGTGCTCAGCCTCAAGCCGTTCGGCTGCATGCCCAGCACGCAATCCGACGGGGCCCAGGCGGCCGTCGTCTCGCACTTTCCACAACTGATCTTCCTGCCGATCGAGACCTCCGGCGAAGGCGATATCAACGCCCACAGCCGGGTGCAGATGGCGCTGGGCGAGGCGAAAGTCAAATGCAAGGACGAGTTCAAACGGGTCCTCGCCTCGACGGGCTACAGCCTGGACGAGATCCGGCGCTACGTGGAGAAACATCCCGGGCTGCGCCGTCCGTTGCAGCACGTACCGCACCATGACGGCGTGATCGGCCGGGCGGCCAACTTCGTTCTCCACGTGGCGGCGCTGATGGACGGGAAAAGGCAACCTGCTCGTCGCCGGAACCGGCGACGTACCCATGCGATGGCGGCAGCCGTCTAAATGACCGTGCGCGATCGTGCGACGTTAACGAGCCGCGGCTCTTGGTTGGTGAGCCTCGTGGCTCGTTGAGGCCACCTGTTGATGAAAGCGGAGGGTGTGACTTGATCGCCTCCAAAGACGATATCGGGCGGTTCGAGCATCCGGGCGGGGGGTGCGGCTGCACCCATGGATCCCGCGGGGACCTCTCAGAGGGACAGGAAACCGTCCTGGTGCAGGTGAATCTGTCCGAACTCGCCCGCCGCAAGGCTGAAGCCTCGGGTCCGCAGTTCCAGGGCACTCCCCGCTATCCGCAGGGGCTGCTCGTCGGCCTGGACGTCGGATCCACGACGGTGAAATACGTCGTGGTCGATCCGGTCACCGACGAGATCCTGCTGAAGGACTACCAGCGGCACGAAACCCGTCAGCCCGAGAAGTGCCTGGAGATGCTGGAGGCGATCCTGCAAGCGTTCCCCGACGTGCCGAACAACGCCTTCCGCATCTTCATGACCGGCTCCGGCGGATCGGCCGTGGGCCGGCACATCGAGGCGAAATTCGTGCAGGAGGTCAACGCCGTCTCGCTGGCGGTCGAGAAGCTCTACCCGGACGTCCAGAGCGTCATCGAACTGGGCGGCCAGGACGCCAAAATCATCGTCTTCAAGGTCGACGAGGAAACCGGCAAAAAGAAAAAGATCCCCTCGATGAACGACAAGTGCGCGGGCGGGACCGGGGCGGTGATCGACAAGATCAACGCCAAGCTGCGCATCCCGCCCGAGCAGTTGTGCGAGATGGGTTACGAGGGGCTTCGGCTGCACCCGGTCGCGGGCAAGTGCGGCGTGTTCGCCGAAACGGACATCAACGGGCTGCAGAAGTCCGGCGTTCCCGGCGACGAACTGATGGCCTCGCTGTTCGAGAGCATCGTGCAGCAGAACCTCTCCGTATTGACGCGCGGGCACACGCTTCGTCCGAAGGTCCTGCTGCTGGGCGGACCGAACACCTATATTCGCGGCATGCGCGACTGCTGGCGACACAACCTCCCGCTCATGTGGAAGGAGCGGAAGGTACCGCTGCCGGAAGGGGCGACGCCGGAGGAGCTGATCATCGTTCCGGAGAACGCCCAGTACTTCGCCGCCCTGGGTGCGGTGGAATACGCCAAGGTCGAACTGGAGGACAACCCGAACCAGGGCGTATTCCCGGGCCCGGATCGACTGAAGTGGTATCTGGAGGTTGGGCGACTCGAGGAGAAAAAGGCGGCCGGCTCGACCGGGCTGGCGCGCTCCGCCGATGAACTGGAGGCGTTCAAGCGGCAATATCGGCCCGAACCGTGGACTCCCCCGCGGCTGACGCCGGGCAGCGTGGTCGAGGCGTTCCTGGGCATCGACGGCGGCTCCACGAGCACCAAGGGCGTACTGCTCGACCGCGAGCGGCGATTGATCGCCAAGGCCTACCAGCTCTCCCGGGGCAATCCCATCGAAGACACGATGGACATCTGCGCCAACCTCGAACGACAGATCGTCGAGCAAGGCTGTACGCTCCGGATCCTCGGCGTGGGCACCACCGGTTATGCCAAGGACATCCTGAAAGACGTGCTCGGCGCCGACGTTGCCCTCGTCGAGACGGTCGCCCACACGGAGAGCGGATTGAACTACTATCCCGGCACGGACGTCATCGTGGACGTGGGCGGGCAGGACATCAAGCTGATCATCCTCAAGGACGGGCGAGTGAAGGACTTCAAACTGAACACGCAGTGCTCGGCCGGCAACGGGTACTTCCTGCAATCGACGGCCGCCGGCTTCGGATTCAAGGTCGAGGAGTACGCCGACCTGGCTTTCAGCGCTCAGGCAATGCCGGAATTCGGCTACGGCTGCGCGGTCTTCATGCAATCGGACATCGTCGACTTCCAGCGCCAGGGCTGGACGCCGACGGAAATCATGGCCGGCCTGGCCGCCGTGCTGCCCAAGAACATCTGGTTGTACGTCGCCCAGATCCCGAACCTGCCCAAGCTGGGCCGAAGGTTCGTCCTCCAGGGCGGGACCCAACACAACCTGGCGGCGGTCAAGGCCCAGGTGGATTTCATTCGATCGCGATTCAATGGGACCGGCATCGAGCCGGAGATTCTGGTCCACCGCTTCTGCGGAGAGTCCGGCGCGATCGGCTGCGCGCTGGAAGCCCATCGGCTGGTCACCGAGCAGGGGCGCGTAACTCGCTTCATCGGACTGGATCGCGTCCGGAAGATCCAGTACCGCACGACCCGCGACGAGAACACCCGATGCTACTTCTGCAAGAACAAATGCCTTCGGACCTTCATCGACGTGAAGACGGGAGACGCGCGTTCGGCGGACCCGTCGGATCGTCTGGTCGACCTCACGACGCACATCATCAAGGCCGGCCCGGAAGCCGGCCATCCGTCGCGCATCAAACGGGCGCCGGCTGCGAGCGCCGCCCCCGAAGACCGGGAGGAGCATGCCGCGAAGCCGCCGGCCAAGTCGGCGAGCAAGGTGCCGCTCCAGCCCGGCGAGCAGCGGCTGATCATCGCCACGTGCGAGAAAGGAACCGTTGAAGACATCAATGACATGCGGGAGATCAAGACCGGCCTGGACGCGGTGAAGAAGGCGAACCCCAACCTGTTGCACGCCGCCGCACATGAGGCATTCGACCCGCAACAGGTGTCGAACGTCTCCGACCCGCTCCCGGAGACCAAGGCGTGGACGCTGCCCGGACGGCGCCGGTTCATCCGGCAGCGCCGCCGATCGATGGAGCGCCGGGGAGAACTGCGGATCGGCCTGCCGCGCGTGCTGAACATGTACAGCCACGCGCCGTTCTTCGTCGGTTTCTTCCAGTCCCTGGGCATCCCCCACCGGAACCTCGTCTTCTCCGATTACACCAGCGAGGAGCTTTACAAACGCGGAGCCAAACGCGGCTCGATCGATCCGTGCTTCCCCAGCAAGCTGGGGATTCCGCACGTCCACGACTTGCTCTTCGTCAAGCACGAAAAGACGCCGCTCACGCATATTTTCTTCCCGATGGTCGACTCGTTCCCGACCGTGCTCGAGCACACACAGGCAAGCCGGGCCTGTCCGACGGTGGTGGCCACCGCGGAGGCGACCCATGCCGCATTCATCAAGGAGAGCGATCTGTTCGCCGATCGCGGCATCGTTTTCAAGAAGACGTTCCTGAACCTGGATCAGCCGGCCTTGTGCGCCCGGCAGATGTTCGAGGACTGGAAGGACGAGCTGGGCCTGTCGATCGAGGAGGCGGAGCGGGCGACGCACCAGGGACTCGCCGCCATGCGGGAATTCTTCGACCGGTTGCGCCGCAGGAGCCGGGAAGTTCTCGACCAGCTCGAACGCGAGGACCGGCTGGGCATCGTGGTACTCGCGCGCCCGTACCACAATGATCCCGGCGTCAATCACGAGATCCTGGAGGAGTTGCAGAAGCTGGGATATCCGATCTTCTGGCAGGATGCCCTGCCGACGGACGAGGACATTCTCGAGCGTCTGTTCGGCGACGAGGTCCGCGCCGGTCTCGTGTCGTCGCCGCTGGCCATCGACGACGTCTGGAAGAACAGCTACTCCGAGAACACCAGCCGGAAACTCTGGGCGGCGAAGTACGTCGCCCGCCATCCGAACCTGGTCGCCCTGGAGCTGTCCAGCTTCAAGTGCGGCCATGATGCGCCGATCTACTCGAACATCGAGAGCATCGTGGAGATGTCGGGCACACCCTATTTCTGTTTCAAGGACATCGACGAGAACAAGCCGGCCGGCGCGATCAAGATCCGGATCGAGACGATCGCTTATTTCCTGCAGCGCTATCGGGAAAACATGGTCCGCAACAACGCCAAACGCGGCGAGATCGAACGTCGACTCAGGGAGTTGGAGCAGCAGTGGCGGCAGGCCGGTCGGGATCACGCGGAGTCTCCCCGGACGGTCGCCGCGGTTTGAAAAGGGCGTAACTCGCTCAGCGCGGCTGGGCGGAGCGGCGGTTTCGGGCGAAATGGGGACTGGCTCCGCCCCGAGAAAGCCGGTCGGCCTGGAAATGGCGGCCCGTGGTGTGAATACCGGCAGCCGGTTCACGCTTTCCCGCGGTGCCTGTCCCCATTTCGCCCGCGGGAAACGAGTTACGTCCGCTTGAAAAGTAACGTTGGGTGAGGATGCGAGTCATGGCATTTGAATCTCAGAAAATCATGTTCGAGATCTTCCGCGAGGAGAGCTACAGCCGGAGATTCCGCGTGGTTTACTTCACGGAATTGAACGAGTACAACAAGGAATCGGAAATCAACGCCGCTCTGGCCGGCGAACACTTCCTCGACGGCTTTATCCGCGAACGGGACAAGGAGCACGCCAAGCGGGTGATCGCATCATTCCTGGACCGTCTTAATCACGGAGAGCGCCTCCATCCGCAGGACGTGCTGGCGCAATTGGGGGACCACATCGTCGTGTGACCGCCGTGCCGGACCCAACCCGGCGGGCCCTCACTTCGGCTGCGGAACGGGTGTGGGGATCTCGAGATCGATCCCGACGACACCTTCCTCGGTGGTCGTGGCGACCTTCAGGCCGGAGCGGTGGAAAATCTTGAGCATACCGCTGTTTTCCGCGAGCACCTCGGCGTGGAACCGCCGAATCCCCTGGGATTGGGCGATTTCAACCAGCCGGCGGAAGAGGTAGCTGCCCAGCCCCTTGCGCTGGAAATCGTCGCGGACGACAAACGCCATCTCCGCCGACATCTTGGCGGCGTCGGTCAGGTATCGGCCGACACCGATGACCTCCTCATGGCCGGGCAGGCCGGTGATGCCGACCAGGGCCATTTCGGTATCGTAATCGACGTTGCAGAACACCTGCAGCTTGTTGTGCGGCATGGACTTGAGGGTGTTGTGGTAGCGGAGGTACTTGGTCTTCTCGCTGAACGAGTAGAACATGTCCTTGATGAGCGGCTCGTCGTCGGGCCGGATCGGCCGGAGGGTCACTTCGGTGCCGTCGGCGAGAGTAATCTTCGTCTCCAGCTCGGCGGGATACGGCGCGGACGGCGGGGGCATGATCTGGTTGCTGTACACGATTCGTCGTCGCTTGGCGGCGTAGAGCAGTTCACTGCGGAAGTCGGGATGGGCGATGCCGATCAGCGACATGGCCCGTTCGCGCAGGTTTCTGCCGTGCAGATAGGCGACGCCGTACTCGGTAACCACGTAGTGGGTATCGCCGCGGGTGGTGATCACGCCCGAGCCCTCGGACAGGACGGGGACGATCCGCGAGCGCAGGCCGGTGCGGGTGACGGCGGTGCTGGGCATGGCGATGATCGGTTTGCCGTTCCTGGCGAGAGCCGCGCCGCGGATGAAGTCCGCGTGCCCGCCCAGGCCGCTGTAAAACTGCTGGCCGAGCGAGTCGGCGCAGACTTGCCCGGTGAGGTCGATCTCCAGCGCGGAGTTGATCGCCACCATGTTGTCGTGCTGGCTGATAATGAACGGATTGTTTGTGTAATCCGACGGATGCATCTCGATCTGGGCGTTGCCGTTCATGAACTCGAACAGCGCGTGCGAGCCGGCCGCGAAACTGCCCACGACCTTGCCCTTGTTGAGTGTCTTGCTTCTGCCCGTGATCACGCCCAGCTCGACCAGCTTCTTGACCCCCTCAGAGAACATTTCGGTGTGAATGCCCAGGTCGTTGTGCTGGGTCAGCGTCTGCAGGACGGCGTCGGGGATGCGCCCGATGCCCAACTGAAGCGTGGCCCCGTCCGGCACGAGCCGGGCGATGTGGCTCGCGATCTGCCGGGTGATCTTGTCCTCCGGCGTCACCATCGGCCATTCGAGCAACGGCTCGTCGTGCTCGACGAGGTAGTCGATCTGGTCCACGTGGATGAAGCTCTCGCCCAGGGTCCGCGGCATGTACTTGTTGACCTGGGCGATGACGACCTTGGCCGACTCGACCGCCGCCCGCGTGATGTCGACCGATACGCCGAGGCTGCAGAAGCCCTGCTCGTCCGGCGGACTGACCATCACCAGCGCGGTATAAATCGGCACCCGTCCGCTGCGGAACAGGCCGGGCACCTGCGAAAGGAATATCGGTGTGTAGTCGGCCCGGGCCTCGTTCACCGGTTCGCGCAGGCTCTGGCCGATGAAAAACGCATTCGCGCGGAAATTGGCGGAGTACTTCGGGTCCGTGTACGGAGCCACGCCCAGCGTCAGCACGTGGATCAACTCGGTGTCAGCCATCTCCTGGCCGGCTTCGCACATCGCCCGGACGAGGGCCTGCGGCTCCCCGCAGGCGGAACCGATGAACACCCGACTTCCCGGCTTGATCGTGTTCACCGCCCGGGCGGCCGGCATGATCTTGTCCGCGTATCGCTCGCGCCAATCCCTGCTCATATCAACTCTCCGAGAGAATGATCCGCGAATCGGCCACCATCACGCCCTTGCCGCGCGGGTACACGATCAGCGGGTTGATGTCCAACTCCTTGATCCGCGGATGGTCAGTGACGAACTGGGACAACCTCATCAGGCACTCCGCCAAGGCCTGCAGATCGGACGGCGCCTCGCCGCGCACGCCTTCGAGCAGGCGGTACGAACGAATGCCCTTGACCATCTCCATCGCGACGTTCTCGCGAATCGGCGCCAGCCGGAACGAAACGTCCCGCAACGCCTCGGTGTAGATGCCGCCCAGACCGAACATCAGCAGCGGCCCGAACCGCGGATCGCGGGTCATACCCAGAATAATCTCCTTGCCGGGATCAAGCATCTTCTGGACCAGCACGCCCCAGATCTCGTCCCTGCCTGGCGCCCTGGCA
>JAPKGY010000020.1 GCA_026647385.1 Phycisphaerae bacterium
TGATCGTCTTTGGCGCGTTCTTTTTAAGATAGGCGCGCAACTGCTTCTCGGTCTGTTCCGGGGTTTGATCCGGCACGAGGCAGGGCCTTGGCAGGCTTGTTGTCGCCGCCGTCGTACCAGACCAGTTTGACCGGTGGCAGCTCGCCGCGAGCGGAAAACTGGTACGTAATGATCGACCACGTCGGCCAGGATGCGCCGTGCATGTCGTTCGACGACTCCGCCTCAATGCTGGTCGGAGCCCCCAACTCCAGGGCCATGTAGGCCATGTTGGCAGTATGGCAGGCCATGTCGCCCAGCGCGCCCGTGCCATAATCCCACCAGCCTCGCCATTTGAAGGGCGCATACGCGGGGTTGTAAGGCCGTTTCGGGGCGGTGCCCAGCCACAGATCCCAGTTGAGCGTGGAGGGAACCGGAGGGGTATCGGACGGATACGCGATGCCCTGAGGCCAGATCGGGCGATTGGTCCAGACGTGGGCCTCGCGCACCAGCCCGATCGCGCCGGAGCGAATGATCTCGACGGATGTGCGAAGGGCATTGTCAGCCGTCCCCTGGTTGCCCATCTGTGTGACCACGCCGTACTTGTGGGCCGCCTGGGTCAGCGCGCGGGCTTCGTAAACGTCGTGAGTCAGCGGCTTCTCCACGTAGACGTGCTTGCCCATCCTCATGGCAGCCATGGCCGCCACCGCGTGCGTGTGGTCCGGCGTCGCGACCACAACCGCGTCGATCTGCCTGTCCTGCTTGTCCAGCATCTCGCGGAAATCCCAGTAGCGCTGGGCTTCGGGGAACAGCTTGAAAGTATTGGCGGCCTGTGCGTGGTCGACGTCGGCCAGGGCGACGATATTCTGCCCGCACTTCTGAGCAAGCTCCTTGAGATCGCCGTGCCCCTGCCCGCCGACGCCGATTCCGGCAATGTTGAGCTTCTCGTGGGGGGAAATCCTCCTCGGCCGGGCGGTCAGGCGAAACGTCTCGCACCCGGTGGTCGAGAACATCCACAGCGATGTGCCGGCATAGACCGTATGCCGGAGGAAATCACGCCGGGTCCGTTTGCGGCTCATGATAGGCCTCCTTCTCTGGGCGCCTTCTGATCGGGGGGTTGAACGCACGGCATTCTAAGCGAAGTCCGCCCGCCGCAAAAACACGGCCGCCCCCGCTTCGTCCACGACGAGCGACGGCAGCAACGAACCCGCGGCGGCAGGCCCGCGGGTTCAGGGTGCTCTCATTCCACCATGTTCAGGCCAAGGAAAACAGTGCTCAGGCCAAGGCAAGTCGACTCACCGGGCCAGCGACGTCCGAAGCACGTCGAGAAGTCGATCCGCCGCGATGGAGATCTTCTCTTCGGTCAGGTAGGTTCCGTTGGCGATGGCCTCGCGGATCTCCGCCACCTTCTCGGCCCGGATGTTCGCGTCCGGATTCAGGCTGCTCAGCGCCTGGGCCGTCTCGGAGATCTCGACGCGATCCACCGGGGGAATCTGAGCACCCCCCGCCGTTTCACGCACCGGCCTGCCTCGTTCCACGGGCGATGCCCCAGGAATCTTGCCGGTCCCATTGATTGGAGGAATGTCGATCATTTCACTACACCTTGCCCGGACCTGATCGCCGCGGTCGCTCCTCGTCCGCGGTCTCATTACCGGTCCCAACCAAGCCAGTACTGCTAACCCGCCTCAAGGATCACTCGCCACCCTTCAGAATCCTGGTGCGCAGGGACTTCCGATCCCTCGGTCGGGCATTCCTCCATGAAGCTCCGAAAAGACAAAAGCTTACGTCAAACCGCCAGGACGCTTTCTGAAGGGCCGATCCATCGGCCCACTCTCGCGGTGCATCAGCACCAGTATTGTTATCGACGATGCTCTCGGACCTTCTTGAGGGTTTTGGTCCGAAATGACGGATTTCCGCCCGCAAGCCAGACGCCGTTTTTCAGCCCTGAAGAAGCAGGCGGAAACCCCTGTGAGCGCACGACCCAAGAATGGAGTTATTAAAGCACAACTGAGTTTCTGAGACCGGCCGGAGTGTTGAAGCCGTTGGGCTGCAAGGAGTTGCGGAGGGCCTGATACGGAGCATTTAGGACCGGCTCGAACTCACGATTTTGCCGGCAACCCGGAAGACACCCACCGTTGGCCTCGGCCGGACGCCGGCAAGAGCAACCGGAGCGCAAAAAATTCTCGAAAAAACTTCCCGCAACAACACCAGGCAGGCCCCGTTTCTCCGTGTCCTCCGTGCCACAAACGTCAAAAACCTTCTCTCGCCGCGAAGATTTCAGCCGGGGTCGCTCGCAAATGCTGCTCCAAAAGGGTCTACCTCTCCGCGTCGCCGCGTCCCCTGGTCTCCGCGTCATCGGGCTGCGGGCGAAGCCCACGCTGTGCCTCCGTGGTGAAAACCTCGGCTCAGGCCCAGCTCCGACGTAGAAAAGGCAACGCACCGGCCAACAACAGCATGCTCGCCGGCTCCGGCAAGAACCTGAATGTACCCACCGATACGGGGAGCTCGATGGGGTCAATCCCGCCGTTTTCAGTCGAACCGACGAACACCCCAAGCAAGAATAACCACGTTCCAAATGGGTCGTGGAAATCATCCCATTGAACAGTAATCGTCATCAGTCTCCAGGGCAAGACCCCATCCGTGGGAGCGACATAACTTCCCCATGGCCCCGATCCAATCCCCGACGTGGCTGTAGCGCCAAAGTTCTTCGACGTCAGATTCAGGTAACCCCTGAACTGATCGCCGGGCGCGAGCCACGTATCGTTTGCCGTGAATGGTGAGCCATAAGTGCGGGCGCTGATATAAAGTCCACCCCTGGACGCATAGATAAAGCCCCCGAAGCTGAAATTGCCCTCAGGCGCACCCGAGTAGCTCAGCATCAGATCGAGATCCACCGTTCCGCTACCCCAACTGGGCACTGCCACCCAATCGCGCCCTGTATCGTGATCCACGAGCCAAAGCGACGCGGACTGAGCAAGCCCCAAGCCCGGAAGGGCCAGCAAGGCCGCAAGGGAAGCTGCCTTGCGCATGGTGACAGTCCTCCCCCCCTCATACTTTCTTATACCCCGAAGCTCCGAGGAAACCCTCTTTTTGTATTCAACCGGAACGGGACACCTGGGTCAATCCGTGGCAGCCCAAAAGTCAGCCAGGAGCCGGCGGAACTCGCCGGCTGACCGGACGTTCCGCATGGCTTCGCGGAAGGCGGGGCAGTGGCCCAGCTTCGGGCCGTACCAGCTTATCCGCTGGCGGAAGACGAGGCAGGCGACCCGCTCATCGCGCAGCCGGAGCAGGTGCTCGAAATGCGTCCGCATGAACTCGAGGCGATCGGCGACCGACGGCGGCGGCGGGAGGGAACCGGTGGTGAGAAAGGCGTGCGCATCGCGGAAGATCCAGGGATCGCGCAGCGCGTATCGGCCGATCATGACGCCGGCGCAACCGGTTCGATCGATCATCCGGCCGGCATCGGCGGGTGAGCGGACGTCGCCGTTGCCGATAACCGGGATCGAGCGGACAGCCTCGACGACGCGGCGGATCCCGTCGAGGTTGACGCGGCCTTTGAACTGCTGCGCGGCGGTTCGGCCGTGCACGATGATACCGGCCGCCCCGGCGCGTTCGAGGTCACCGGCCAGGGCGGGAGCGACGATTGAATCGTCGCACCATCCCAGGCGGACCTTGACGGTGACGGGCAAATCGACCGCCCGGATGACGGTCTCAGCCAGACGAACAGCGGCCGGAGGGGTCTTCAGTAAGGCCGCGCCGCCGTTGTGACGCGTGACCTTCGGGGCCGGGCAGCCCATGTTGATGTCGAGCATCTCGGCGCCGTTATCTCGGCACCAGCGGGCGGCGTCGGCCATCGGGCCGGCTTCGCAGCCATAAAGCTGGATGCACAGCGGGCGATCGGCCGGCTCGGTCCGCAGGAGTTCCAACGTCCGCTTCGTCCGCCGAAGGACCCCCCGGGAATTGACCAGATCGGTACACGCCAGACCAAGCCCGCCAAGAGGGCGGATCGTCAGCCGGAAGGCCAGATCGCAATAGTTGCTGATCGGCGCCAGCAGAAGGTTGGAATCGAGTTTCAGCTTGCCGAACGTCAGCACAATGCGGACCCCCGCGACGCGGACGCCATGGCCGACCCGACGACACAGACGCCCCCATCCGTGATCATTGTCGCTGCGGAAGGCCGGTCGGACAACGATTGAGAGGGCAGGGGTCTGCCTCTACAATGGTGCGACCGGCCTTGGCCGGGGCCCGTCACGTACGCAGTTCGGGACGATGTGACCTGATGGCCGGGAACCTGCGCGACTTGCGCAGGTTCCCCCGCCCAAAGGCCCCTCTTGGGCCGCCGACCATCAGAAGGCGGTCCGCCTTGGAGACGTGCGCATGCAGAAGATCTCCTGGCCCAACCGACTGACCCTGTCGAGGATTCTGCTCGTCGGGCCCTTCGTGCTCATGCTGCTCCATCTGCAGGACCCGGCATGGCAAGGCTACGCGCGCTGGGCGGCCCTGGGGATCTTCGCCCTGATGGCGGTCAGTGACGCGCTGGACGGCTATCTGGCCCGGCGCCTGCACGAAGAATCCGCCGTCGGCCGATTCCTCGACCCGCTGGCGGACAAGCTGCTGATCCTCACGTCGGTCGTCATTCTTGCCCGCGAGGATACGAGCGTGCCGGGCATGCGGCTTCCCGATATCGTCGCGATCATCGTCGTGAGCAAGGATGTCATTATCGTCATCGGGTTTTGCCTGATCTATTTCATCACCTCCCGGTCTTACATCGATCCGCGTCGGCCGGGCAAGTGGTGTACCACGTTGCAACTGGCGATGGTGATCTCCGTGTTGCTCTCACCCAACCTTCCGGGTCACGTGAGGCTGCTGCCGCAGGTGCTGTGGTGGGCTGCCTCGATTATGGCGGTGGTCACGGTGATCTTCTACATCCGGCTCGGCCAGCAGTTCATCGGCCAGCACGAGGTACCCCGATGAAACCGCCGACGCGCCAACAACAACGCGGCCGCGTGCTGCGGAAAGTCCTGCCCTGGCTCGCCGCCGGCGTCATCTTCGTGTTTCTCGTGCGGTACGACGTGGACCTGATGCGGCTGCGCTACCTGCTCATCCCCGACGAGCCGAAGGGCATGCTCCGGCAGGCGATCGGCAGCTTTCGCGAGTTCGGCCAGGCGATGGCGGCGATCGTGGCGATCTGCATCGTGGCCACCTTCGACCGGCGGCGAGAGGCGTTCATTGCCGCACTGCTGCTGGCCGAGGCGCTCGCCGCGGGCGGCTACAACGCGGGCAAACTCACGATCGGGCGCTACAGGCCGAGCGCAGCCATCGACCTGCGGAGCACGGACGACGGACCGGACAGGTTGACGATCCTCCAGGGGATGCAGCCGGGCGACTCATGGGTCGGCTGGTCGCCGTGGAATAAGGACTCCAAGAAGCAGTCGTTCCCGTCGGGCCACACCGGCGCCGCGGTCGTCCTGGCGATCACCCTGTCGGCCTTCTATCCGCGTTTGAGGTGGCTGCTGTGGCCGTTGGCGATCGGCTGCGGCCTGTCGCGATACCTGGACGCCGTCCACTGGCTGAGCGACTGCTGGATCGGAGGCCTGATCGGATATGCAGCCGCCCGAATCTCGCTCATGATCTGCGGGCCGCCGCGGCGCCTCTGATTTCCATGCCAATGGAGTTAAAACAATTAAGAAGTGCTAGGAACAACCGCAGTGATCTATAATAGCGAGGCGATCCGGCGGCGTCGCCGGCCAAGATCATACCGGAAACTTCACATGAACCTCCCGCAGTACTGGGCCCGGGAAACACATGAGGCGACCGATTTCCGCGGCGAACGGATGTCGCTGTCCTGCTGGCGATGGTCCAATGTCAGTATCGAGGATGCACGCCGACGGGCCAAAGAGCACTTGGTCAATCTCGCCCGAAAGGTGCGCGATCGGGAGGAACTGCACCGATACGACTACGGCGAGCTGCCGCTGCGCGAGGAAATCGTCCAGGTGGTCGCCGGCAACGGAGGCGAGCAAATCGCCGCGATCACGAGGAATGCCTACGGCACGCTGGTGCTCAATGCCGCCCGGGCCATGTTCATCGACATCGACTTCGAGCCTTCAACCGCTGGATTGCTGCTGACGAGTTTGCTCGGGCGACTCTTTGGCAGCAAGCCTCTTAACCGGGAGGAGCGGGCACTCCAGGCGCTCGACCGATGGGCCCGTGAGCATCGGGATTGGGGCATGCGAGTCTACCGCACAGCCGCCGGGCTGCGATGCCTGGCCACTCATCGCCCGTTCGATCCGGCGCAGCCAGCCACGTTGAACCTGCTTGAATCCATCGGCTCCGACCCGCTCTACGTGCGGTTATGCCGTGCCCAGCAATGCTTCCGCGCCCGGCTGACACCCAAACCGTGGCGATGTGGCATCGCCAAACCTCCGTCAAGGTTTCCCTGGGTTGACTCCCGGGACGAAGCCCGCTACCGCCGGTGGGTGGATCGCTACAACCAGGCAACCGCCAGATATGCTACCTGCCGTCTGGTGCGCGAGGTCGGGCCCACGGCCGTCCATCCCGATGTCCAGCCGGTGCTGTCCCTGCACGATCAGGTCGCCTGCAACGGCGACCATCTCAAACTGGCCTGATCTCGACAGCGCCCAGACATCATCCACCGGCGTTGAAACACATGGAATACGCTTGTCGGCAGTCGGGGTCGGTCTCACAAGGGCACGACCGCGGTAGTGTTGCACCTCCCGTGATCATCCTGCATTTTGAAGTGGTCACTCATGGAGGCCTGACCCAAGCGACTCGTACCCTTCGAAAAAGCAGAATGTCCCCGTTATCCCGGTAGTGAACGAACGCGGGGCGAGAAGCTTACGCCCCTCACCCCGCGCTGTTCTCGTGCTGCGGCGTATTCAACCACCCGCGGCCAGCTTACGCCAGCGGTCCCTGAGCGATCTGTTCGAACCAGCCGATCTTGGGCAGGTCGCCGACCAGCGGGCCGACATACTCGCGGAAGTTGTTGAGTACGTTGTTGCCGGCTGAGTTGATGTACTCGTCCTGGAGCACCTTGGTAAACGGCGGCTTGGACGGCGCCACCTCCTGCAGGGCGACGAGCTTAGTGCCGACCGCGTACGTCGTGCTGGGCAGGCGGATGAGGGCGACGCTGCCGTCGTGCTCGGCCGCCAGGGAGTAGCTGACCGCCATCTGCCCGACCAGCCGGGCCTCCCAGGCATCCTGCTCGCTGTAGAATCCGGGGAAGCTGCGCTGAAGGTATCCGAAGGTATCCGCCCGGACGCGGCGGATCGTCCTGCAACGCCCGCGGATCTCGGCGGAAAGGTAGTCCGCCAGGGAGCCGGCGCCCGCGGAAAGCTGCACGTTGCCGAAATCGTCGCGCTCCATGCCCTCCTTGCGCATGACCTGGACTTTCTCGGCCCAGGGGATGCCGTGATCGTCGCGGATGCCCTCGGAGATGGCCACGAGGCACCGCCCGAACTGGTTGTGCGTCTCCTCAACGTCCTTGATGAACCGGTCGATGCCGAACGGTCGTTCGGGCAGGTAGACGAGGTGCGGGCCGTCATCCGGGCGCTGGCGGGCCAGGATGCTGGCGGCCGTCAGGAAGCCGGCGTCGCGGCCCATCAGGATGTTGATCTTGACGCCCTTCAAAGCCCGGTTGTCCAGGTTGTCCCCGATGAAGGCCGACGCCACAAACTTGGCGGCGCTGCCGTAACCCGGGCAGTGATCGGTGACCAGCAGATCGTTGTCGATGGTCTTGGGAATGTGAATGACCCGCAGGTCGTACTTGGCGTTGGTCGCCAGGCGATTGATGATCTGCGCGGTCTGGGCCGAGTCGTTGCCGCCGATGTAGAAGAAGTACCGAACGTCGTACTTCTTGAACGTGTTGAGGATGCGTTCGCAGTATTCCTCGTCGGGCTTGTCCCGGGTCGCCCCCAGGGCGGCGGCGGGCGTCTGGGCGACCAGCTCGAGCATGTTGTCGGGCTGCCGCATCAGGTCGTAAAACTCCTCGTTAATCACCCCGCGGACGCCGTGGCGGGCACCCAGAAGCCGCTGGATATGAGAGTGTTTCTGCGTCTCCTGGATCACGCCGATCAGCGATTGGTTGATCACCGCGGTCGGACCGCCGGCCTGCCCCACGACTGCGTTACCTACGAGGTGCGACATGTTGGACTTCCTCTCTAACCAAACCTAAGCTCAATCCCGTCGATGAATCAGACCCTCATGGGCAAGGACCTGTGCGATTTGCGCGCATGTCCCCCCAGAAGGTGCCTCGTTCGTTCCGGACCACAAAAAGACGGTCCGCCTCAGGGTAATTCCGCCCGGAAGGCCTGCTGGGGGAGCGGGTACCGTCGCCCAATCGCCCCGGATCGGCCGGGCCCCTCCCACTGCGGCCCGGGTAAAGGGTCGGTATTCTACCATGTCCGCTCGATGAATCCAGTATCCACGTCGCCCTTCAGGAAACGGGGATGGATGAAAATCTCCTTCAGGATCGGAAGGGTCGTCCGGATCGGCTCGATGGTGAACTCGCTGAGGCAGCGCTGCATGCAGGCGATGGCTTCGGCCCGGGTCGGCTTGTGGACGATCAGCTTGCCGATCAGCGAATCGTACCGGGGGCTGATCGCCATGCCCGCGTGGGCGTGGGTATCGAGCCGGACACCCAGCCCGCCCGGCGGCAGGAAGGTGGCGATCCTTCCGGGGCAAGGCCGGAACCCGTTGGCGGGGTCCTCGGCGTTAATACGGCACTCGATGGCCACGCCGCGCCGCTCGATGTCCCGCTGCTTCATGGGCAGCGACTCGCCGGCCGCCACACGAATCTGCCACTGCACCAGGTCGCGATCGGTGATCATCTCGGTAATCGGATGCTCGACCTGAATGCGCGTGTTCATCTCGAGGAAGTAGAAGTGCCCTTTCTTATCCACGAGGAATTCGACGGTACCGGCGCTGTGGTAGTCGGCGGCCTTGGCCAGGCGAACAGCCGCCTTGCAGAGATCCTCGCGAGTCCGTTCGGTGATGCCCGGACTGGGCGTCTCCTCGACCAGTTTCTGGTGGCGTCGCTGCAGGCTGCAATCGCGCTCGAAGAAGTGCAGGATGTTGCCGGCGCGGTCGCCCAGGATCTGGACCTCGACGTGCCGGGCGCCTTCGATGACTTTCTCCATGTACAGGGCGGAGTTCTTGAAGGCGACCTCGGCTTCGGCGCGGGCAGCGGGCAGATTGTGGCGCAGGGCCGCTTCGTTGTGGACCAGGCGGATGCCGCGTCCCCCGCCGCCGGCCGCCGCCTTGATCATCACCGGATAGCCGACCTCAGCCGCCCATTGGGCAGCCTGCTCGTCGTCCTCGACGTTGCCTTCCGTCCAGGGAATCGTGGCGACCTTGGCCTTCTTGGCCAGCTTCTTCGCGGCAATCTTGTCGCCCAAAAGACGCATCGAGGCGGCGTCGGGCCCGACGAACTCGATCTTCGAGTCGCGGCAGGCATCGGCGAAATGGGCGTTTTCCGCCAAAAAGCCGTAGCCCGGATGGATCGCGTCGACGTTGGCAACCTCGGCGGCGGCGATGATCCGGTCAATCTTGAGATAGCTTTCGGCGGCTGTCCCGGGGCCGATGCAGATCGCGCGATCCGCCAGGCGCAGGTAGGCCTGCTCGCGATCCTCATCCGAAAACACGCACACAATCTGGATGCCCAGTTCCTTACACGCGCGGATGACGCGAAGGGCGATCTCACCTCGATTGGCAATCAGCAACCGCGAAAACATAGGGTTATCCGTTCCAAGGCCCCGGATCGCCGCCCCTCGTCAGCCGAGCCGCCAACACCGGGCGTCGAATCCGAGAAAGCCCGCGGAGGGAACCGATCAACTCTTCGGCCTGACCAGCATGAGCGGCTGGCCGAACTCCACCGCCTGCTCGTTCTGGACGAGGATCCGCTCGATCGTGCCGCTGACCTCGGCCCGGATCTCATTGAAGACCTTCATGGCCTCGATCACACACACCGGCGTGCTCGGGTCCACCTCCCGACCGACGCTCACAAAGGACGGAGCCTCGGGCTCAGGTGCGAGATACACCGTACCCACCATCGGCGAAGGGATGGGCAGCAAGCCCTCATCCTTGGCCGGTTCGGGGGGGGGAGCCCCCGGCGCGGGCGTGCCCATCGGCCCGCCGGCCACCGGCGTCACATGCGGGGTCGCGTAGACGATCGGCTCGTGGACCCCACCCTTGCGCAAGGCAATGGCCGTATCGCCCTGGCGGATCTTGATCTCGCCGAGGTCGTGTTCGGACATCAGCTTCAACAGCTCGCGAATCTGTTCCAGGTCGATCACGACTGCACCACCATTGAATCCAGGTCCTTGGGGAGCCGGCTCAGGACGCGAGCGCCGGTCTCCGTCACCAGAATGTCGTCTTCGATGCGTACGCCGCCGACGCCGGGGACATAGACGCCCGGTTCCACGGTCACAACCATGCCGGCCTCCAGCGGCGCGACCAGGCGCTTGGAAAGAGACGGCGGCTCGTGGATGTCCAGCCCGATGCCGTGCCCCAGCCCGTGAGTGAACCGCCGGGCCAGACCGGCCTGGTCCAGACTCTCCCACACCCGCAGGTACGAATCGCACATGCGGGCCCCAGGCCGGATCGCCCGGATACCCTCCTCCTGGGCGGTCAGGACCGCCTCATACATGCGCCGGAAGCGAGGCGGGATTCTATGGATGAACACCACCCGGGTCAAGTCGCTGCGGTAATGCCGGTAAACCGCTCCCCAGTCGATCAGAACGGCGCTTCCGCGTCGGATGCGTCGATCGCCGGGCACGGCGTGGGGCAGCGAGGAGTTCGGGCCCTCCGCCACGATGATCGGAAAAGCGGCCGCCTCGGCCCCCAGACGCAGCATCTCATGCTGGAGATTGGCGGCCACCTGCCGTTCGGTCATCCCGACGCGGAGGCGCTTGACGACCCTGAGGAACGCGGTCTCGGCGATGCGAATCGCCTTTTCGATGGCCGCGATCTCGGTGGAATCCTTGATCAGGCGGAGGTCCTTGGACAGACCGGCCAGGGCCACAAGTCGGGCTGGACGAGCCCCCTTGGAATAGGCCTGATGGGCGGATACGGACACATGGTCCGGATTGAACCCGATCCGTTTCAGTCGATGGCGGCGAACCAGCGGGGGGAGGACCTCCGCGATCGGGCCGGTCCGGACAACGCGGCGTGCCCACCCGGCGGATCGCTGCGCCTCTTCCGCGAAACGCCCGTCCGTCAGCAGATAAACGCGGTCGCGAAGGATCAGGGCGGCGCCGTCCTCGCCGTCGAAGCCCGTGAAGTAAAACTGATCAGCCCGTTCGGTGACGAGGTAGCCGTCCAGGCGATTCTGCTGTATCCTTAAACGGCAAGCCCGGAGGCGATCGCGAATCGCGGGCGGCATGGTACGGAGGCGGCTTCCAGGCAATTGTGGTCTCCCAGCCGGGTCTACGGATGTCCCCTTGATGAACGGAATCTACGACCTGCGCCGGATGATGTCAAAACTATGCGACTGCTCGTGAAAGAGGGCGACGCGGTTCTGGCGGACCTGACGTTCGAGGAAGAGGAGGTCCACATCGGGTCGGACGAGGGCTGCTCGGTCGTTCTGCCCGACCGGCAGATCGCCCCGCAGGTGGCCATCATCGCGCCAACCGGGGACGGCGGCTGGCACATCGAGAAACTGGAGAGCAACGAGCCCTTGCTGGTGAATAACCAGCCCTTCGGCGAACAAGCCCCGCTCAACGAGGGCGACGAAGTCACCCTCCAGAAATACACCCTCGAATTCCACGTGTCGGCCGCCCTGGAGGAGAGCGTCGTCGAGGAGGGGCACCTGGGGGCGGAGGAGTTGGCCAAGATCCGGCAGTTTCCCCTCCCGCCGGGCTCGATCGTCAAGCGCCACTTCGACGGCATCACGATGGTCAAGGACCAGCTCGACCTGGCCTCGGACCTGGGCGTGCAGGTCGCACACTGCCGGGATATCCACGAGTTGATCGATATCTCGCTCGGCCTGCTGATCAAGGCGTTCGACGTGCGGATGGCGTGGGTCGGGATGCGTCGTCAGCCGCACGGCGAACTGGAGGTTGTCGGCGGCAGACTGCCGGCCGGCCAGGCGTGCGACGACAGCCCCCTCCTGCCGCTGCTGCGATATCGCTGCTGCGAACGCGGGCAGCACATCTGCATCCGCAAGGTCCGCGATCAGGCGGAGATCGGCTCGGCCATGGCGGTGCCGCTCTCGTCGGGCAAACAGTGCTTCGGAATGATCTACGTGGACCGCCGCCCGCGCACCCGCCGGTTCCAGATTCCCAATCTCGATCTGCTGACCGCATTCGGCTCGGCGGTGACGGCCAAGCTTCTGGACCTCGCGCGCCAGCGCCAGCAGCGCGAGGCAGCCGTCTCCGAGTCCGAGGTCAGCCTCGTCCAGGCGATCCAGACGCAACTCGACCCGAAGGGTTTGCCGAATTGGTCGAACTTCAAGATGGCGGCTTACTCGCGATCCGGGCAGGAGACGCCCGGCGACGTGTTCGACGTCATGCGCCGCCCGGACAGCGAAATCACCGCGTTTCTCGTCGGTCACGTCCGGGCCCGAGGCGCGTCCCTGGCGCTGACGATGGCCCGGCTGCACTCGACTTTCCGCGTCGCCATGCTGCACAACGATCCGCCCCACGCCTTCGCCCGCGAGTTGAACTGGCTGATGTACGACGAGAAGGCCCCGGTCATCGTGGATGAAATGTGCGTCCTGCTGGACGCGCCAACGGGCAAGATCCACTACTGCCGGGCAGGCAAGATCGGGGCGTTCGTGGTCGATCCGCGCGGGCAGCCGCGCAAGCTCCCCGCGGCTGACGGCCCCTCCGTCGGAGCGGTGAAGAATTACGAATACCTCTCCAAGGTCGATACGCTCCAGCCCGGCGAGACATTGGCTGTCTATACTCGCGGAGCCGCCACCGCCGTCAACGAGGAGGGTGAGCGGTTCAGCGAAGCCCGGTTCATCGAGATGGTTTGCGACGGATTCGGGCAGCCTCCGACCGCCACGATGCAGGACATCAGCGAGGAGCTCACGACCTTCTTCAGCAAAGGCCGCCACCCGGACGACATCACCATCATCCTGGTCCAACGTCAGGGATAAGGATCAACCCGCTCAGTTGCCGCCGCTGACCGAGGCCATCACGTCGTCGGAGATCTCGAAATTGGCGTAGACGTTCTGGACGTCGTCGTGGTCCTCGAGGGCCTCGACCAGCGCGAGAACCTTGCGGGCCTGGTCGCCGTCGACCTTTACGGTACTGGAGGGAACCATCGACAGATCGGCGGACGCGGGCTCTATCCCGGCGGCGGTCAAAGCCTCGCGCAACGGCTCGAAAACCGCCGGCTCACAGGTGATTTCCCACACGTCGCCGTCCCGGAGGTAGTCTTCGGCGCCGACCTCCAGGGCAATCTCGGCGATCCTGTCCTCGTCGGCGGCGGAAACCGGGACGATCACCTGCCCCTTGCTTGAGAACATCCACTGCACGCAGCCGGCCGCCCCCACGTTACCACCGTTCCGCTCGAAGATCTTCTTGACTTCCGGCGCGGTGCGATTGCGATTATCGGTCAGGGCCTCGGCCAGGATGGCCACGCCGCCGGCGCCGTAGCCCTCGTAGTAGACCGTCTCGAAGTTCGCGCCCTCGCCGCCGCCGCTGCCCTTCTTGATCGCGTTCTCGATGGTGTCCTTGGGCATGTTGGCCTGCTTGGCCTTGTCCACCGCATAGCGAAGTTGCAGATTGTCGCGCGGATCGGGCCCGCGCTTGGCCGCCACGATGATGTTGCGAGCCAGCTTGCTCCACAGCCGCCCCCGGCGCGCATCGGTGACGCCTTTCTTGTGCTTGATTCGCGCCCAATGTGAATGACCAGCCATCGTTCGACTCTCCTCGTCGCCAACGTCCGGATCGATCCGCCGGGAC
>JAPKGY010000200.1 GCA_026647385.1 Phycisphaerae bacterium
CCCGACGTCGAGTGGAGCCAGAGGATGGCGATACGGACGGTGGACGACAAGCGGGCGATCCTTCGCCACGTCGATCAGGCCCTGGCACGGATCGCGGACGAAACGTTCGGCCTGTGCGTCATCGATTCACGCCCCATCCCTCGGGACAAGCTGGCCGAAATGCCCTGGGTCAAACACTGCGAGCACTGCGCGGTTCATCCGCTGTCGGAAACGCCGTGAGGCGTCCTCGACGTTTGCCCGCGAGAATCCGTAACGCGATTGACAACCGAGAAACCGCCCGGGATCTCCAGGCCCGTCCGTAACGGTCCGCGGCGAACCCAGCGGGGCGGTCATTTCAAGGGCAACCGCACGGCCTTGCCGAGCCTGGCCGACGTCTCCGCCGCCAGACAGACCTCCGTCGTCTCCGCCGCGTCCTCCAGGTCCGGCACCGGCCGACGGTTGCGGTTCAGGCAGTCGATGAAATGGTCGACCTCCCCGTCAAAAGGATGGTGGGAGACGTCGGCTGAGTCGGGCAGAATCGTGGGAATCGAGGCGAAACCCGTCTGCCCCTTGAACGCATCGCCCGCGAACTGATTATTGCGGAAGCTGCCCTTGGTACCGAAGACCTCGATGTTAAAGACGTAGGGCATGTTGCACTCCAGGCAAGAGCCCACCTTGCCGATGCTCCCGTCGTCGAACTTGAGGAGGACCAGTTCCGTGCCCGGATAGTCGAGTTCCCTGGTTCGGCTGGTATTGTAGGCCGACACCTCGACGACCTTTCGCCCGACGACAAACCGAACCGCATCGACCGCGTGACAGCCGGCAAGCAGGAGACTCGTACCCGACGTGGCGACCGTGGTGTGCCAGGCTTTCGTGTAGTCCTTGCCCACGATGCCGTGCAGATAATCCGCCTCCGCGTAGATGATCTGCCCGAGATGTCCCTCGACCACGTTGCGCCGGATCATCTGAAGCAGCGGGTTCCAGTGCAGAACGTACCCGACGATGGTCTTGACCCTGGCCGCCCGGACGGCCGATCGCATGGCGGTCAATTCGCGCAGGCTCAGACAGACCGGCTTCTCGATGATGACGTGCTTGCGGGCCTTGGCGGCGGCGATGGTCTGCTCGGCGTGCAGGTTGTTCGGCGTGAGCACGGCCACGATGTCCACCGACTTGTCGGCCAGGGCCGCCCGCAGATCGTCGTGCGCGGCACAGTCCAGGCTGTACCGATCGACGAACGCCCGGGCCTTGGCGACGGTCCGGCCGATGACATGGGTCACCCGCACGTCGGCCCGCTTGCGAAAAGACGTCACGTAGGCGCCGGCCACCCAGCCCGGGCCGACGATTGCCACGTTCCAGATCTTGCTAGCCATAGTCTCCCCACTGCCTTCGCGCCTCATGTTTTTCGCGATCCGCACACACGTTCGTCCCAAGGGAGCGCCTTGGATTGTGGGACGTAGAGAGCTGCTTCGCCTCAGGCGCACATCACTTTCGTCCCGCGGGGCCGCGGAATCGGCCTACCCAGTTCCCGGGCCACGGCGATCCACGCGTTGGCGACTCGCTCGACCGCCTTGAGCGCCTGCTGCTGCGTCCTGCCGTCGGCCGTGCGGCCCGGTAGCTCGGGCACTTCCGCCACAAGAACGTTATCTTCCGGGGACCGATAGATGATGACCTCATGTTTCATAATCTGCCTCCCAAATGGCAGCGAACCAACAACGGGCGGGCTTGCTTCACCTGGTCGGGCTCCGCCACTGCACCCTTGGGCTGAAGGTTGACCATCGCGATGACGCTCTCATGAGTAGAGATAGATACAGTGCCCGCCTCGAATTCGTTCCTCGAAGCCAACCGCCGTCAGCAGATTCCGAAGATCGGGAAACCGGATGTTTGCGTCGGCATCGCCGCGAAGAACGCGATCGAAAGTCTTGCGCAGTCGAGTCATCGCTACCCCAAACTCAAATGCTGAGGTATTGTACCACCGCTCCAAGCCTGAACCAACGGTTTCCTATTCCGACTGCCTTCAGCAAGCCTGACATCCTTCCCGCGCCGCATCGACCATCGCCACGAGGTTCTCCGGCGGGGTCAATGGCGACACCGCGCAGCCGGTCGCGAGAATGTATCGGTTCGAGCCTGCAAATACCTCCAGACACTCCCGGCAGGCCGCCTTGACCTGCTCCGGCGTGCCCCGCATGACCGGATCGACCGTGCCCACGTTGCCGATCGCCGTCACCCTGTCGCCGCACACGGTCCGAGCGACGGCCAGATCCATCAGTTCGTCGATTTCGATGCCAGTCGCCCCCGTTTGGGTCATCAGATCGATGCAGGTGCTCGAATCACCGCAGATGTGCAGCGTGATGGGCGTGTCGAAGCGGCTGCGGATCGCCTGGAACACCTTCTTCTCGTAGGGGAAGGCGAACTCCGCGTACATCCGCGGGCCGATCAGGCTCCCGCTGGCGGCCGAGTCGCCGGTATTGAGCACGTGGGCCCCGGCCTCCGCCATCGCGATCGCGTATTGGCTCACCGCGTCGGCGCAGTAATCCAGCAGCCGGTGGGCGAACTCCCGGTTTTCGACCAGGTCAAGCATGAAGCGGTTCAGTTCGCGAAGCTGGCAGGCCAGGTCGAACGGCGCCTGGTCGAAGTTGCCCACGATCAGCAGCTCGTCGCCGGCCATCTTCACCGCCTGGCGAACCGCCTCAACCATCAGGGGCCAGCGCCCCGATCGCTTCGGGTCCGGCAGGGGCAGCGCGTCGATCTGCTCGATGGACTCGATCCAGGTCCCGTGGCCGCAGGCCGGCGCGTGCTCCGGATGCTCCACGTTCGGAAAACCAACCGCTTCGGCGTTCACCCAGGTGTCGGCCGAGATGTACACGCCGTCGTAGCCCATCCGCCGCGCGCACTCGATCTGACAGCGAGCGAGGGTCACCGGATCGTGAGCATGCTCGCGAATCGCAACCCCGCAGTAGACGGCTCCCGCCTGCCCGACCAGCGGGATCACGGGCACCCGGTCATGAGGCTCGCCCCGAAACGCCGCCAATGCTCGCTCTTTGCCCGTCAAGACGACCCTCCCGTCTGGAATCGGCCCTTGAGGTCACACGCCCAGCCGGGCCGGCCCATCCCCAGCCCGCCCAGTCCAAGACAGCATCCGTCTGGAGGATCCCCTCATGAGGATTCCCGACCTCTGCGATCCCCGAATACCGTACCGCACTCCGGACATCGAGGCAACGGAAGCCCCCGCACGATATAGCCGCAGGTTCCGCACAGGGTTTCAAAGAAACCCCCGAGATACCTGCTCACCCAATCGCGGGCGATGGAGCGGACGAGCTTCAGGAAACCTGCAAGAAGGGCCCACGTAATGAAAACCATGACACCGACGGTGGCCGCAATCACCGGAACGCTTGGTTTGCCGGAGGCAAACCAGATCAAGCAGAGGGCTGTCAAAGTCAGGAGCACCTTCAGGAAGCAGAAAGGCAAAAACCAGAACATGAAACTCCTGATTGCTCTTCGATTGATGAAAACGAAGACCTGTCTGCACCGATTCTTTCCATGTTCCGTCCAGGGCGGGAGCGCTGACTTGTACAGCGGCGGCAGCAGTCTCAAGAGCAGTCCATCCCCCCACTGATGCCTGAAGAAGTCCTTCGCAACCTCCCGCCGGGCTCTCCGTTGCCGCTCGAGTTCGTCGAGTTCCGTCGCGCAGAGCGGACACTCGGTCCACAAACCTCCCGACCGTATCCATGCGATGATCGCGAAGGCCCAAACGAAATCGGAGCAGGTAAGCCAGAACTCATCCCACTTGTGAGGCCCCCAGGAAAGCAGGACCACGCCGACCACAAGACAACCAGAAACCACGGACACAAAAACAGCACCCGGCCGCGTCCCCGGCAGCGCTGACATGCTTTATCCGGTGGTTTGTTCCTGGGTCCGGGAATCGTGCCTCCGTCTTTCATGACCGGCGTCCCTAACGACATCAATGGTGTGTTGCGGGCTCAAGTCAGAACCATCCCCACCTTCGGAAACACCACGCCAGCAGAGCGGTAATGGCGGCCATGAAGCCGATGACCACCCAGAAGGCGTGTTCGAACTCCCCGGAGGGCCACAGATGGAAATTCATGCCATAGATGCTGGCGACCAGCGTCGGCGGCATCATCAGCGTCGCGATGACCGTGAAGATCTTGATGCTCTCATTCGACTTCTGCGACATCGTGGACATGAATAACTCGCGGGCGCTGGTCACCTGCTCCCGATAGAGGTCGATGTCCTCCGTGATCCGCACGAGGTGATCCAGAACGTCTCGGAAGTACGGGCGAATGTTCTTGCCGATAAACGCGTACTCCCCGCGAGCCAACTGGGCGAGGGCCTCGCGCTGCGGCGTCAGGTACCGCCGGCCTTGCAGCAGTTCGCTTCGGATGTTGGAGATCCGTTCGAGGATGTCGTCCTGCGGATCGAAAAGGGCCTCGTCCTCGAGCTGGGCGGCCTCGCTTTCGAGCCGGTCGAGGAAAGGCTGATACCCGTCCATCAGTGTATCCGCGATCATGTGCAGGAGGTGGTCCATCCCCCGGCCAAGAACGTTCTCCGGGTCCCGGCCACAGCGATCCTGGATCGCCTTCAAACACTCCATGGGCTCGTGGTGGATCGTGATCACGAACTGCGGCGAACCGAAGATCGCCAGCTCGCGCGAGCCGATGAAATTCCGCTCGTCGCTGAGCATGGCGGTATACAGGACCATGAAGATGTACCCGTCGTACGGATCGATGTGCGGACGCTGCTCACCGTGAAGGCAGTCCTCGATCGCCAGCGGGTGCAGGGAGAAGGCCTCGCCGAGCAAGGCCAGGGACCATTCGTCCGGCTCCTCCATGTCGAGCCAGATCTGCGATCCGGGCTCACGGAGAGCGCGGGCGGCCTCGATCAGCGATGTCGCGACCTCGCAGGTTCCATCGGCGTATCGAATGTGTGCGACTAACACGGCCCCATTGTATGCCGCTGCTCCACCCCGTCAAAGCCCCGCCGGCTGCGTCCGGACAGTTGCACGTGCCCCCTGCCCGGAAAACGGGAAAACCGCGGCTCGGCTTGCGTATGGACGGCTCTCGCCCGTATTCCTAGAATGCCTGCAAAACCAAAGGGGGCGTGCGGGAACACCAGCAGCCACCCCTGTTTCGGCGTTCGCCACGGCGAATCTTCGATTTCGGTTTTTCGGCGTTTGATTCTTTCAACGTTTCATCGAGGTCATCATGGTGGAAAAAATCGTCATCATCGGATCGGGACCAGCGGGCTGGACCGCAGCCATCTACGCCGCTCGGGCGAACCTGCAACCGCTCGTATTCGCGGGACGCCCCAAACAGGTGCCGGCCCTCGTCCTGCCGGGCGGGCAGCTCATGCTGACCACCGAGGTCGAGAACTACCCCGGCTTCCCCGAGGGCGTCACCGGCCCGAAAATGATGGCCTTTTTCGAACAGCAGGCGGTCCGTTTCGGCACCCGCATCCAGACCGACGACGGCCAGAACCCCGACGTTTCCAATCCGGACGACGGCCACGCCTACAAGTACCACGATTGCACCCGCATCGACCTCTCGTCCCGTCCGTTCAAGGTCTACGGCGAGGGCGATCAAGTGGTCGAAGCCCACGCGATCATCATCGCCACCGGGGCCACCGCCAATTGGCTGGGCCTGCCCAACGAGCAGAGACTGGCCCGATCCGGCGGCGGGGTCAGCGCCTGCGCCGTCTGCGACGGGGCGCTGCCGATTTTTCGCAACAGGGAACTCGCGGTTGTCGGCGGGGGCGATTCCGCCGTCGAGGAGGCCACCTATCTCACCAAGTTCGCGTCAAAGGTCTACATGATCCATCGCCGCGATCAACTCCGGGCCAGTAAGATCATGGCCAAACGCGCGCTCGACAATCCCAAAATCGAAGTCCTGTGGAACCAGGTTGTCGTCGACGTTCTGGGCGACCAGAAAATCAGCGCCATCCGGCTCAAGGATACGCGGACCAACGCCGAGAGCGAGCTGCCGGTCGCAGGCCTGTTCATGGCGATCGGACACACCCCGGCCACCGCCTTCCTCGGCGGCCAGCTCGAACTCGACGCCAAGGGCTACATCAAGCTGAAAGACACCTACCGCACCACAACCAGCGTCGATGGGGTCTTCGCCGCCGGCGACGTCGTGGACAGCGTCTACCGCCAGGCCGTCACCGCCGCCGGCATGGGCTGCAAGGCCGCCCTCGACGCGGAACGCTGGCTGGCGGAGCACGGCATCGAGTAACGCTACTCGAACATCTTGA
>JAPKGY010000201.1 GCA_026647385.1 Phycisphaerae bacterium
CCACCATGCCCCTCCTTGACGTTTCGGCCGGCCTCGGCTCGCTCGTCGATGCGTTGGCGGTTCCGGCGGATGTTGGCAGGATCGTAGTACACCACCTTGCGGTTGAGGATCTGTTTCTGGAGGTTAGCCGCGTCGTCGACCTGGGTTTCGAGTTCCTCGCGGGTCAGAACGAGTTGCAGGCCCTTGGATTTGGCCACCCGGGCGATCGCATCGGTGATCAGGGCGTAGGTTCGCTCGATCCACCGGCGGTGTTCGTCCTTGAGCATTTCCCGCTCCCCGGTCAGCCAGGCCTGGTAATCGATGATCAGCTTCTTGAGCTGGCTGCTGCGCTTGCGATACTCGGCGCTGTCGGGGGAGAAGCCTTGCAGCGTATCGCGTTCGACGGACAGCTGTTCCTCGCGCTTCTGCTGCTCTTCCGCCAGACGCCGCTTGTACCGATCGAGTTCGGCATTGAGGGCCTTGGTCTGCTCGAACTCGTTGAAGATCTTCACGAGATCGACGACGCCGACGGGCATTCTGGCTCCCGAAACGGAGGTCTGGGCCTGGTTCGCCCAGGCGAGCAGCCCGCCGGCGGTGATGACCGCCAACGCGACGACCAGGGTGCCGGTCTTGCCTTTCATGTGCGACTCCTTCGCGAAAGTCGAGAGTATCCGGTAACCGCGCCGAGGGGGATTGGAGCGTCGACCAACCGATCGCGCACAGCCTCGCCGGACGGTCATTAGACCCGCCCGCCGATCGAACTGCAAGCCGCGTCGGTTGAGCGGACGTTTCCCAGGAACGTGCGGGACCGAAAGCCTCAGGTCCCCCACCGAGGTGGGTGTGCGTGCGGCCGAATGGAGACCGCGAAACCAACGTACAGGCTGATGACCAGGCCGCAGGCCGCACCTATCGCGAGAAACAGATTGCGATCCCGGCAGTATTGAGCCAGGACATTGGTATCGATGGAGGCTCGGATGCGCCACACGAAGCCCAGTGCATCCCAGTTGGCAACGAACCCCGCGGCAGCCAGATAGGCCAGACCCATGCACAAGGCAACCAGGAGAATCGTCAGCACGAGGAAGCCCAGTGAAAGGCGAACGGCCTGCAAGCCGATCAGCGATCGCAAGTAGTCCTCGACGGTTTTTTCGAATGTACCATCCTGCATCCGGCCCGATCCTCGCCACCTCGGGTCGGCCTTGTGTACACACCGGTCTGGATGAGCTTATGCCGCACCGGGGTCAGCGTCCAGTGTTCAACGGAGACAGGCCGCGGTTCGGGCCCGCGACAGTTTCGGCGATGAACCCCATGCCACCCACGCAAACGATCGCGGCCCGCGGCGGTTCACGCAAGAGCTAAAAGGGGTGCGCTCGGGTCAGGCTTTCGGTCGGTGCCGACGCAGCACGAGCAGCCCGCCGGCTCCAACAATCAGGAACGCGGCGGTGGCCGGCTCGGGCAGCAGGATGGTCGAGGTGTTGGTTCGTTTGGACGACGGGTCGGCTTGCGTGGCTTGATTGCCCTCGCCCCGGCCCGGCGTGTCCGGCGGTTCGCCTGCGGAGTCGAGCACGGCGTCAGTCGCGGCCGCCGGGACGGATGGAACGTTCAGCGGGCTCACGGAAGTATCCGAAAGCCAGGTGCGGGCACCCTCTGGCCTCGGGGCGGAATCGATGATCGAGCGGATCGGCACCGCGGCGAACTCTCCGCGGACCGCCTTCGGATTCGTGGCGAGGCGAGGACCTTGTGCGCCGGCGCCGGCGCCAGACTGAACGGCCGTCGCGGTAACCGGCCCGCCACCGGCCGGCGGCAGGGTCAGCACCAAAGTAAGGCAAATTGTCGCCCGCCTGCTCATCAACGGTCCCTTTTCGCGAAGCGCCCGCCCCCGGCCGAGGCCGCGGACGGGACGCATCGACGGCGAGTTTCCAGTGGAGATATACAATATGTGCGCCGCGAAAAGGAAACGGAGATTCGGAGCTTCCGATAAGATCGACAACGGCTCGCGGATTCGCCCCGCGACCGGTATAACATTTTCGATGCGGTGCGATCCAGGGTCTGATGGGCATGAAATGTTGGGGGTAGCTGGCATGGCGATCGGATTCCATCGGCGGGGCCGGATGCAGCCTCTGATCGGCACAGGCTTGTTGTTGTGTCTGCTTGGCGTGGCGAGGGCCGACGACGGCAGGATGCCGGACGGCAGCGTGCGGTGGATTGACCTGCCAAACACGGATACGTCCTTCGCGCCGCCGTCCTTCGCCACCTACGAGGAGTGGAAGCCGCGGCGGGAGCGACTGATCGAGCAGGTGCGGTTCGCCGCGGGCCTTTGGCCGGAGCCGGAGCGCACGCCCCTGGACGCCCGCGCCTTCGGGAAGTTGGAGCGCGGGGATTACACGATCGAAAAGGTGTGGTTCCAGAGTCGCCCCGGCTTCATCGTGGCTGGCAACCTGTACCGCCCGGCGAACCTCTCAGGCAAGGTGCCCGCCGTCCTGTGTCCGCACGGCCATTGGGAACACGGAAGGTTGCAGCACGACGACAAATGCTCCGTGCCCGCCCGGTGCATCACGCTGGCCCGAATGGGCATCATCGCCTTCGCCTACGACATGATCGGATTCAACGACAGCAAACTCCAACTCCAGCACAACGACGAGCGCTTGTTCGAGCCGGCCAACGCGCTGTGGGGCATCGGCCCGCTCGAACTGCAGACGTGGAACAGCATCCGAGCCGTGGATTTTCTGCTGTCACTGCCCGAGGTTGACCGGAACTGGATGGGCGTCACCGGCGCCTCCGGCGGGGGGACGCAGACGTTCATCCTCGCCGCCGTCGACAACCATGTGAGCGCCATCGCGCCGGTCAACATGATCTCGTCGATCATGCAGGGCGGCTGCAAGTGCGAAAACGCCCAGACCCTGCGCATCGAGACCAACAACATGGAGATCGCCGCCCTTGCGGCACCCCGCCCGCTGCTGATGGTCAGCGCCTCCGGCGATTGGACCCGGTACACGCCCAAGATCGAGTTCCCGGCGATCCTCGGAATCTACAGCCTCTACGGGGGCGAGAACCGGATTTCGAACGTACACGTCGACGCTCCGCACAACTACAACCGGCAGAGCCGCGACGCGATGTATCACTTCATGGCCCGGTGGCTGCTGAGGCAAGCCGGCGGGGCCCCGGTGACCGAAGGTGAAATCCGCGTCGAAAAGAACGAGGATTTGCTCGTCTTCGCCGACGGCAAGGCGCCCGAGGAAATGCAGCCCTTCGACCGGGTCATCAGCCGGATCAAGGAGGAAGCAGCCAAACAGATCGACGCCCTCAAGCCGACCGATCGCGAGAAACTGAACAAGCTGAATCAGATCGTCGCCGTCGGCCTGCGGCATGCCGTGGCGACCACCTGGCCCGGCGCGGGCGAGGTCCGGACGTTCAACCGGGCGACGACCATGCCGGCGGGGCTGGACGCGAGCGGAATAACCTTCGCGCGCCAGGAACGTCCGGTGCCGCTGGCGGTCATCGATGGTCAGGGCTCGGGCGAGTGCATCCTCTGCGCGGACGCCGACGGGCGAGCGGCGGCCGGCAAACTCGAAGACTTCCTGCGCCGGGCGAAGGCGGAATCCTCGCGGATCATCCTGGCCGAGCCGTTCGGCACCGGCATCAACGTCCCTGACCCGAACGCCAGGCCGCCGCGGGCCTCGACCAAGTTCTTCTCCACGTTCAACCGCACCGACGCCGCCGAGACCGTGTTCGATCTGCTGACCGCGCTATCCAGGATGCCTTGGTCCGCCTCGAAGGCGGATATCCCCGCCACCTGTTTCGTCGCGTTCGGACGCATGGGCCCGCTGGCCCTGGCGGCCCGGGCGATGGTGCCGGCGGACTTCGTTCATCGCGTCGGTCTGCGCACGGTAATCGATATGAACGGCTTCAACGGCGACAGCGACGAGGACTACCTGAAAGACCTGAACCTGCCCAACATCCGCAAGATCGGCGGCCTGAAAGGACTGGTCGCCGCCGCGGCGAATGGCCCGATCTGGTTCCACAACGTCGGCGAACAATTCCCGGCCGACTGGGCCGAACAGGCCGGCAAACTCAACGGCGCCCGGGTGAAGATCTCCCGCGAAAAGGCGAGTAATGAGGCAACCCTCAACTGGTTGGCGGGCGGCGAATAGATCACTTCAAGGAACCGGCGGACCAAGGTGCGAGGGGCTGTGATAGTTGCGGCAGAGGGTGGCATGGGTCGCTACGGCGACCCATGCCACCCATGAAACGCGAGTCATTGCAGAACCGCCAAGACGACCACCGACCCCGTGTATGGGAGTTGGGTGGTGGCTGTCCCTTGACGCTACTGGCTGTACACTGCATTCAGAGGATACTGCAAGGAGAAACATCACCTGATCCCGCCCTTTCACGATACCGGCTGGCTTCCGCCGGGCGTTCATCCGGCGACCCTTGAGGAGATCGAGGCCCGTTTCGGGCGTCAATCCGAACTTCGTCGCGTGCAGATGGAGTCCGTGCGCTGGATGCTCGACCTGGCCGTCCGTCCGGGCGTCGAGAGAATTGTGTTGAACGGCAGTTTCGTCACGGATGTCATGGAACCGAACGACGTGGATTGCGTGCTGCTTGTCGGAGCGAGCCGAGGGGACAGCGGGGCGCTCCGCGAGCTCGAAATGCACTCCCTCAAGCGACGGATCAATCAATTCGAGGAAGAGATCGCACGATACGAGGCCCATCAGCCGGCGCGGCGATGAAGGGGTTTCGAGCTTCTTCATCTTGTTGCCTCCAATCTGAGCGGCTACCATACGCCTGCAAAACAACGCACTTGGTTCATTTTCGGATCAGATGCGTGGAGTCAGGCATCAGGAAGGAGGTCTTGGGTGCGCACAGATTTCCTTGTTCATTGGACCGGAAAGGACATTTGCCTCGACTCACAAGCGCTGAGTGACGAACATCGAGCCCGATATGTAGACCGACTGGCTGATATCCTCGGGAAAGGCTTTTGGATGACGAAGCCTGACGAAAAGATCTACGGGAACAAAAACGTGTACATCGAGTACAGCGCACCCATGACCTGCTTTACGGAGATTCGGCTGTCCCAGGCAAAGTTGCATGCTCAGCGTTATGGTCTCCTGGGTGTCGGAGTGACGCGACGGTTTGTCCTCGACCGACTTGGCGGGCCCGTACATTACGTTCGGAATCACCCGACGGCTTACGCTCCAGGAATGTGCGCAGTTCTAGAACAAAGAAGTGGCGCCGGGCATTCTCTGAAACCGACGCGCCATGGAATCGAACGCTTCATGGCAACCTCGTGACGTGTGAGTCGGGGTACCGTGAACCGCCGCTTTGTCCCCATTTGTGCTTTCGCGCTTCTGGGCGGCCAACCTTGTTTGAATCAGGATGGCCGCGGTTTCCGTTGGCAATCTGCTTCGAGGGTCGACCTTCCAGACGGGCCAATCCTGCGTCACGCCATGGCCTTGCGGCGGGCGAGGACGATCTCCTCCTGGACCTCGCGCGGGGTCTGGCGGTAGCAGGCGAACTCCATGGTGAACGTCCCCTGGCCCTGGGTGGCGGAACGCAGGTCGGTGGCATAGCCGAACATCCGGGCGAGCGGGACCTCCGCGTGGATCAGGCAGACGTTCTGGCGGGTCTCCGTGCCGAAAATCATGCCCCGCCGGCTGGACAGGTCGCCCACAATCGTGCCCTGGAATTGCGGCGGCGCCTCGACCTCGACCTTGACGATCGGCTCGAGCAGCGCGGGTTTCGACCGCCGGAACGCATCGTGGAACGCATCGCGGGCGCAAATCTGGAACGCCAGGTCCGACGAGTCGACCGCGTGGTGCGTGCCGTCCTCGAGAACGATCTTGACCCGGACGATCTCGAAGCCGGCCACCGGACCCTTGCCGCGGGCGCTCTGGAAGCCCTTGTCGCACGACGGGATGAACTCGGTCGGGATCCGACCGCCCTTGACCAGGTTCTCGAACTCGTACTCGTCAGGGGCTTCGGGAGGCAACGGAACGAGTCGGCCGATCACGTGCGCGTACTGGCCCGCGCCGCCCGTCTGCTTCTTGTGCTTGTAGTTGAACTCGACTTCCTGCGTCGGGGCTTCACGGTAGGTGACCTGGGGCGGGCCGACCTCCAGCTCGATGCGGTGCTCGCGCTTGAGTCGCTCGACGTAGATCTCCAGGTGCAGCTCACCCATGCCCGAGATGATCGTTTCGCCGGTCTTTTCGTCGCCGCGGACGTGGAAGGTCGGGTCCTCGCGGCAAAAGCGACTGAGCGCCTTGCTG
>JAPKGY010000202.1 GCA_026647385.1 Phycisphaerae bacterium
CCGACATCAGTTTCCGCCCGCTCTTGGTCGTCACGTACGGGCAACTGGACTTGGACGCCACATCGAGACCACAATAGATCACAGCCAACCTCCTTCCGTGTGCTGGGATACAGAACGCAACCACAAATGTTCGTATCCTATCCATTGAGGCGAGGTTGGCTTACTTCATAGCTTCTCCTTTCGCCCTTCATTCAGGGTTTGGAGGGACAAAGTGGCATTGCATGCGTGCGCGCAGCCTGCCTAGGCTCACCGTGCCGGGCGCCGGCTTTATGCACCTGGCGCGGTACGCAGCTCTTGGAACGCAATCTGCCTGGTCTACTCCGCTCTCTTCCGCTACGAACAGTGAACGTCTACTGTCATCCGATCCGACTACCGCGGACTGGCCCGGGTTGGCCCCGCCTCGCCGGCTGCAGCCCTGGGGAGCGTCCGGCGAATGGAGTCGGCCAGTTTTAACACGCTTTCCAGAGAGATCCCCTCGGGCCACATGCCGTTGTCGGACAGTTCGGCCATGGCCCCGAGCACCAACTCGTCAAAGTCGCCGGCGATCACCTCGATCGTACACGGCGGATGGCCGGGCGAGTCATTCCCTTTAAGGTCACGGTCCGCCGGGTTCGGCCGAGTGAGCAAACTGAAGTAGGTGATCGGGTCAAGCAGGTCCTTGTCGGGCACATAGAGGGCCCACTCGAAACACCGGCCGTCCTTCTTCGTCCACGCAAGGTGCCGCCCGAGGTACGTCAGTTTCGTCTGGCCCTGTGGCCTCAAGCCGTAGACCTCGAGCGGCAGCTTGGGCAACTCGCCGCCGGCCATGAGGCGCGCGAACTGACTGTCCTGCGGCTCATCCTTGCCCAATTCGCGGACCGACCAGGGCAGGACCACGCTCCCGTCGGGCAGAACGAATCCGGGATGGCCGGCCGTTTCGAGCGTCTTGCCCTTGTGTAATGAGTAGGAGAGTGTCGATGGTGTCGTTTCCTTCGTGTTGATCAGCGTGTAGTCAGCCGGGGATGTGGTGTCGAAGATGCCGGCCGGCGGCTCGCCGTTAAGCTCCATTCTGTCCAACAGGACGACCCGGCGGAGTTCCCCGGACGAATGCTTCGCCCACACTTCCGCTCTGACCAGAACCCCGGTCGCGGGGTCAAACCAGAACTTGTTGCAGCGAGCAGCGAGTCCGGGCACCGGGGGCGAAGTCTCTCGCGCTCCCAGACCTCGCAGGTCCGGCCGTCGATGGTCTCCATCCCAGTCCGGGCGAGGCCCCATTGCAGCCAAGCTTCAATCGACAGGGGTGACAGAACACATAGCCGTGATTCTCGCGGCGAAGAACGAAATCGCCCTTGCTCCCTCAAGGGCTTGCGGCGACGGATCGGCGTGACTCGCGCGCATGTTTTGCCGAATGTTCCCACTCTGGCGGTGGACCACAAACGGGCGGTCCGTCTGAGAGCCAGGCCCGGTAGGAACCGCGGCATTGGCATCTCCCCACAGGAGAGATGATCGTGCCACATGGGTCTGCACAGATTCTCACGCGAGCCGCAGGAGTTCGCTCACCAGCCCACGAATGCCCTCGAAGACCTCCGCGGGGCCTGAACCGAGCATGTACGCCGGGGTGGTGACGACCTTGGCTTTGGGGTCGACGACGAAGGATGTACACGGGCAACTCTGGTGGACGCCGCCCATTTTCTCGATGGCGCCGGCCACCTGGGCGTCGGTGCCGATCGTTAGTTGGGCCTTGATGCCCCGCCGGCCGAGGATGCGGGCGAGCATCGCCGGGGCGATGCAAATGGCTCCCACGGGCTTACCGGCGTCCAGCATCTCCCCGACCAGCCGTTCGACTTCGCCGTTCACTTTGCAGGCCGGTCCGTCGTCGGCAAACGTGCAGAGATTCTTGGCTGCCCCGAACCCGCCGGGAAAAATCAACGCGTCGATTTGCGACGCCGTCACCGCAGCCAGGTCCCGGACTTTGCCCCGAGCGATGCGGGCCGACTCGATCAGCACGTTTCGCTTCTCCTTCATGATCGACTGGTCGAGGTGATTGACCACCGCCGGCTGATCGACGTTCGGAGCGCAACAAACGATCTCCGCTTTGGCCTGATCCAGCGCCAGCAGCGTCAGGACCGCCTCGTGGATCTCCGACCCGTCGTATACCCCGCAACCCGAAAGACACACAGCCACACGCGGCATGGCATTGCCCTCCCATCGAATCGATCAAAACTTCCCGTCCCGGGCTTCGTAATGCGTCGGCTTATTCAGCAGCCGCCCCCCGCCTCGGACCCACTCCGCCGACCAGCGTTTCAAACGCTCGGTCGTAACCGTCGGCCCGCCCATCAGCCGGACGTAGCGCGACGCATTGCTCAACAGCGCGGTCTCCGCCTCCGTGCCCCGCAGAATCGGCTCCTTCCCGAACATCTCGCCGAACTCCAACGCCGCCTTCCGAATCGAGACGATGTCCGGCCCGGTCAGGTTCAGTACGAACGGCGGTGATGCGGCGTGGTCCAGGGCCCGCAGAATCGCCGCGTTCGCGTCGCCCTGCCAGATCACGTTCGCGTATCCCATCGTCAGATCGATCGGCTCGCCGTCGAACACCTTGCGGGCCACGTCCACCAGCACGCCGTATCGCAGATCGATCGCATAATTCAACCGGATCACAGCCACGGGCGTCCCATGCCGCGCACTGGCGTACTGAAACATGCGTTCCCGACCCAGGCAGGACTGCGCGTACTCCCCCACCGGCCCGACCGGTGAATCTTCCGTCGGACCGCCGCTCTCCACGGTCGTGAACGGGTAGACGTTGCCTGTGGACAGCGCGACGATTCGCGCATCCCGATAACGTTCCGCCACCATCGCGGGCAGATACGTGTTCATCGCCCAGGTCAACTCTTCCTGGCCCGAGGAGCCGAATTTTCTGCCGGCCATGAACACCACGTCCTTCGCGTCCGGCAGCTTATCGAGCGCCTGACGATCCAGCAGATCCGCCGTGACCGTTCGAACGCCCCACTCCTCCAGTCGCTCGCGAACGCCGGGCTCGCTGAATCGGGCGACGCCAATGACCTGCCGCCGCGAGCCGGCTGCGTCCAGCGCCCGCCGGGCCAGCCGGGCGAGCGTCGGCCCCATCTTGCCGGCCACACCCAGGATCACCAGGTCGCCCTTCAGGCCGGCCATCGTTCGCACGAGCGCTGGCCCCGGCAAAGCCAACAAATCGTCGAGCTGCGCCTCCGTCTCGATCACGTCAGGCAACGAAATCAGTTCGCCACTCACCCCGCGGTCTCCTCAAAGTCGGAATCTTCCTTCCCGCGCATTCTAACCGGAATCGAAGCCGCCCTCACTCCTCAGCCGGCCCTGCAACAATCGGGACCTCGCGATCCTTTCAGCGGTTCCGCCATGAATCGCATCTAACGGGTGGCATGGGCTGACTTGTTAGCCCGGCAGCGGGTACAACACGGGCTAAAAAGCCGGCTCGCGACGGCCAGTCGCCGCGGCGATCCATGCCCCCTTGCCGTAGCGGTCACGGGGCCACGCCCCGGGGTCGACGGCGGCCGCGCTCTTACGTCCTCGGCGCACCGGCGGGAACCGAGGCCGATGACGGCTCATCCACCTCGGGGGGACCTGCAATCTCCAGAACAACCACATTATCGATCGGGTCCGGTCCTTCGTCCGGCAAGGCGACCACCGTCGCATCACACCGGGCCCTGGTTACATGGAGCGCTCGCTGCCACGGATCGGCCAGGAGATAGGCCTTGTTGACCTGGCTCTTCAGAGGTTGGATAACCAGACGCCGATCCGGGGGATACTCGAAAACGTGGACATAGATCCTGCCCGGCCGGGTCGTGCAGCAGTGCGGCAGGGTGCGGAACGGAGTCGGACCACAGCCGTAGATGGATTCGCCGTTGACCCTCAGCCACCGCCCGATGGCCTGCAATCGCTCGACGCTCGACTGGGGGATGACCCCCTCGGCGGTCGGCCCGACGTTCAGAAGGTAGTTGCCGCCCTTGCTGACGATGTCCACGAGCTTGAACGTCAGGTCCTCGACGGACTTCCAGTTCCGATCGTAGCTCTTGAATCCCCATGTATCGTTGAGGGTCGCAGGGGTCTCCCAGTCACCGGCTCGAACCGTCTCCGGGATCGCGTTGTCGATGGCCGAGCCATAGTCACCGAGATCGTACCCGACGCGGCTGTTCACCAGGCAGTCCGGCTGCAGTTCACGAACCAGATCCACGAACCGGCGGCTCTGGGCCTGGGTGAGCCTCGCGGGCTTGTCGAACCAGATGAGACCGATCGGCCCGTACCGGGTGAGCAATTCGCGAAGTTGCGGCAACGCCTTCCGCTCCATGTAGCGGTCGAAGCCCTCCTTGGGCGTGTTCCTGTTTTTCTCCTCCGGATACTCCCAATCGTTGCCGATCGCGTCGGGTTCGTGCCAATCCTGGGCGTGACTGTAGTAGAAACAGAACCGCAGACCGTGACGCTTGCAGGCGTCGGCCAGTTCCCTCATCGGATCGCGATTGAACGGCGTGGCGTCGACGATGTTGAAGCTGCAGGCCCGCGAGGCGAACATCGCAAAGCCGTCATGATGCTTGGCTGTGATCACGATATACTTCATGCCGGCGGACCTGGCGAGGCGAACCCATTCGTCGGCATCGAACTTCGTGGGGTCGAAACGTGGCGCAAGCTTTTCGTACTCCGCGGCCGGGATCCTCGCCATCCGCATGATCCACTCACCCAATCGAGGCACCGGCTCTCCGTTCCATCGACCGGCGGGTACGGCGTAGAGCCCCCAATGAATGAACATGCCGAACTTGGCCTGCCGCCACCAGGCCATGCGCCGATCCTTTTCGCTCCGAGGTTGCGGCGCATCGGTCGTGCGGCTCGTCGCCATCGGGCTGCAACCGGCGGCCACGAAGGCCAGCAGCGCCAAGAGGCCTGTCTTGAACCTCCGATGCCCGGCTCTTCGTCCTTTACTCTTGGAGGGTGTGTGAGAAGCGCTGGGCGAAGGGGACAGTTCCCATTTCGCAGCAGGTTCTTGAAGGACCACACCCACCTGGCGCCGCGCCCCACGCTTTGTCCTGGCGAAATGGGGACAATCCCCGGGCTTCTCACACACCCTCTTACACATGGTCTTCTCCGATCAACGGACCCTCCCGCCCGCATCGCAGCCGGCGCCGCTCCGGTCCGGCCCGAGATCGGCGACGCTTCCCGTCTGCCCTGGCCCGGCCGCGCTGCCAGTCCGTGTTCGGCAATCGCTTTGCCGTCGCTTCGTCGCGACGGATCTCGGGGTTGACACCGGAAGCCTCGTCAGACGAGCACCGGCCGGTAGTCTAGCCGCGCGGAATCGTCCCGGGAATTGGTTGACCATCGGGTTCGTTGACGGTTTTTGCGTCTCGCCTTACTGTCCGCAGCCATGATGGCAAACAAACCGTGGAAAACGCCGTTCGCTTCACACGTTCGCGCCGCGCCCCGGTCGGAAGGGTGGCCATCCAAGCGATCCCCACGTGACCGGGCGCCCGGCGTTTGCCTGCTTGCCTTGGCCTTCGCGCTCGTGGCGGCGTGCGGTCGTGTCGCGCCGGCCGACCCGGATACCCGGACCCGCCCGGCGACCGCAGGGCATCGAGCGCCCCTGGCCCGGCAAAAGCCGGTCGAGCCCGACGCGAGAATACCCCGGCCGGTAAGCCTGACCTTGATCCCGCCTTCCCCGGTGACGGACAAGATCATCCTCGACATCCGCTGTGCGGTGCGGAACGAGGGCGAAGCACCCGAGACGTTTGACGTCGCTTTCCGGCTCGACGCTGCCGAGTCCGATCGCGAATTGTTCCGGCAGCAAGTTCGGATCCAGCCGCATACGAGCCAGGGCATCGCGTTTCGCTGGAAGACGGCCGGCTTTGCGGGACGACACAGGATCATCGCCGCCGCCTCATCCTCCTCGCAGGCCCACCGCGCCGAACAGACGATCCACATTATCCCCTCCCAGCTCCGCTCCACCCGAACGATCGACGGGGCCTGGGTCGACATCTATCACCACGACGAAACCGAGGCCCGCGCTTTCAACCGCGACCTCGCCGCCATGACTGACCCGGATTGGCGCGAGCTGGTCCGGGACATGCACGCGATCGGCATGAACGTAATCGTCAACACGATGTTGTTCCAGAACTTCACCCACTACGGCCGGCACCCGATGGAAAGCGGCGGCTATACCGGAAAAGCCTACTACCCGTCGCGGCTGTTTGACGC
>JAPKGY010000203.1 GCA_026647385.1 Phycisphaerae bacterium
GGCGTTCTTGTGGATCGTGCCGATGGCTGCGATCCGATCCAACGTCTTGGACGCTGCTTTCAGCGCGTCCGTCGACTTGGCCACGTCCTTGCCCTGCAGGGCGTCCTGGAAGGCCCGGACGGCCAACCGAATCTCCGACTTGCGACCCCGGTTCTGGGCCCGACACTTGGCGTTCTGACGAATCCGCTTCTTGGCGGACAATGAATGAGCCACGAGCACGTCTCCTCTAGACAACAACGCCTCAAGCCGCCAAGGCCACGCACCCAAGCCGGGCCCTTCCCCAGCCCTTGTTACCCCTGGCTCTTGAGGTCGTCAATCCGTTTCCGGACTTCGCCACCCCGATAGTTGTAGTCCCATTGTATGATCTGACCGTAGGTTTTCAAGGCGTCGTCCTTTTGCCCAGCCGCCTCGTACGCCCGGCCCAGCCGGTAGTTCAGATCCTTGCCCAAGTCGTTGTCTGGTGGCTCATGGGTGCGGATCGCTTCCCGGAAGGTATCGATCGCCTGGCTGTGGTATCCCTTCTCAAAGAAGCACCGGCCGATGTGTAAGTTACACATGGACCGTATCTTAGGATCGTTCCGGGCCTCCTGCAGGACCGGAATGGCGTCGTCGTATCGGCCGGCGCGGAACAGCCGGAGCCCATATTGGTACCGGATTCGCAGGTCGGTCGGATACTGGTCCGCCCGCTCCTTGAAGACGTTCAGCTCGAACCGCAATTGGTCCTTGAGCTGTTTCTGGACCGCCTCGCGGTCTCCGCCGTCAGCCGCCTTGCGGGCCATTCGCCGAAGCTGGGCCATGCGGATGTCGTCCGCTCGCATCTTGAACCGGTAATCCTTGGTCTCCTTGTAGGCCTTGATCAGGATTCCGATCGCCTTGATCTCGTCCTTTTCGTCCTCACGCCGACAGAGCAGGTTCACCAGCTCGTTGATTCGGTTCCGGTCCGCCGGATCTTCCTGGAGTCGCCGCTCGGCCGCGGCCACCAGTTCCACGATCCGGCCATCGCTCTGAACCGCCCGTTCCTTGTCGTGGATTTCGCGCTGGGCCTCACCGTCGTGTACCGAGTCGCGGAAGGATTCAGCGGACTCGTACCGACCCTTCTGGATGGTCAACTTGCCGGACACATCGCGCAGGTCCGTCGAGATGGCCATGTCCTGCGGCTTGAGGCTCGCCATTCGACTCAGGGCCCGGACAGCCCGCTCGTACGCCGTGATCGCCATCGCGGGATCGGATTCCTGGTAGCGATCTCCGATCGCCTCGTAGATCTTGCGCATCATCGAGAACCGCTCGAGATTGGGCTTTTCCTCGTGATCGGCTGCGTCCGCCAGGATCTCCCCGATCCACATGGTGGTCTGATCGAAACCCGCCCGGGCTGCGTTCTTGAACATCGCCTCCATGTAGCCGATGTGATGCGGCGCTTTCGACAGCAGCATCTCGGCGTTCAGCATCGCCAGCTTGGCATCCTTGCCGCTGGTTTTGTATTTGATGTTGTCGGTGAAGGAGATTTTTTGCGGTCCGCGGAACAGGGCGGCCGCCCGGCAAGGCTTGTGGCCCTCGTCAACCGCCTCGGGCCAGTAGTTCAAGCCGTTGATGTAGCATTCGATGGCGTAGTCGAAGCTCTTCTTGGCCGCCAGTTCCTGACCCCGTTCGAACAACTTGCGGGCCCGGGAAATGTCGGCCTCCGAGAAGCTCGGTCCCTTGCTGCCGTTCAATGTGGACTCTGTTTCACTCATGAAAATCGGACGTAAGCGCATACCCCCCAGGCACATGCGCGATCGACACGGGTTCCCTTGGGCTACCGTAAGTATCGTAAACGACAGGGTTTGGATGGTCAAGCGATGCACACCCGCCCGGTTTGGCCTGCGGAGCTTCTCGCCCGGTTACGGGTGGTGCCTCGGCCCACGTACGCTAGAATGGAAAGCCGGGAGTGGGCGGTGGGGGCACGTGAGACCCTCGTCGGCTTCCCGCGGCGGATGGGTGAGGCATGGCTGTTGCTACGTTACCAACCGAGATCATCAAATACCCCGATCCCCGACTTCGCCGCAAAACCGTGCCCATCGAGCTGTTCGACGATTACGTGGCCGCCCTGGCTGAACGCATGCTCGAGTTGATGCACGCCGGCAGAGGGGTCGGCTTGGCCGGGCCTCAGATCGGCATATCCCGCCGCATCTTCACCTGCAATCACACCGGCGAGCCTCAGGACGATCTCGTCCTCATCAATCCGGAGCTGTCCGACCTCATCGGCGCCGTCGAAGCGGAGGAGGGTTGCCTGTCCCTGCCGGAGATCCTGGTCAAGGTTCGCCGGGCCCGCAAGTGCCGGGTTCGCGCCTATGACGTCCAAGGCCGGCCTTTCACCCTCGAAGGGGAAGATCTGCTCGCCCGCATCTGGCAGCACGAGTGCGACCATCTCGATGGTCGGCTGATCATCGATCGCATGACCGACACGGATCGGATCGCCTACAAGAAGCGCTTGGCCGACCTGGAGGCGGCGTATCAGCGGAAGACCCGCAAACGCTGACCCGATGAGTCCGATATCGGCCCTCCCGCAAGCGCCCAAATCCCGAATCGCGGTTGTATCCGCCGCCGTTCTTTTCTATGATGGGTATTGAACCGGTCGTTGGAGCAGGTCCTGTCACGGTAATCCCTGGAATCGGGCTCCGAATGCTTCCGGACCCGCGGCCCGTCGCGGGTGGCTGATACGCTTGCCGGCGGGTCCATTTTGGCGGGGAGACGTGTCATGTCGGGGCGATCGGCAGAGCCGGTGCGAAGATCGCTGCCCCTGTTATCGGTGTTCCTCTCGGCCATGGCAGCGCCGACCGCGTTTGTCGCTGGCTGGCTGCCGGTCGGAGTTCCTTCCCTGCTCGCCCAGACAGCACCCGCTGCCACGAATCAGGCCGACGGGCTCGATCAGCGATCCCTCGCCGCGCGGAGGCCCGACACGCCGCGGTTCGGCAAAGTTGTCTGGTCTCCGGACGGGCGATATCTCGCATTGACGGATCAGGACTTCAACAGCCTGTACCTGTACGGGATGGCTGATCGAACCTGCCTGAGAATCACGGATGCACCCAGCAGCGGCTATGTCTGCAACTGGTCGGCTGACGGGCAGCGCCTCGGCTTCAAATGGCTGATACCCGTCCCCGGCGGCACGGACCCGTTGCAGATGCCGGTGGCTTTCGACGTGCAACGAAAGGAACTGATCGCGCTTCATCCCGCCGTGGCCAAGGCGGGTGTTCCGAGCTTCGCAGCCCAGGGCAAAGTGGCCTTCACGATCGACCGGGAGTTGCGGATCGTCGATGCAAGCGGGAAGTTACTGAGCACTTTTTCTCTCGGGCATTACGCGAACCTGGCCGCCATTTCACCGGATGGGAACCGGGTGGCGTACAACGATGAGAACGATCGGATCTGGGTGCTGCACCTGGACGACGGCCGGAGGAGGCCTTTGACCGCGGAGGGTTGCGCCTGTTTCAATCCGGTCTGGTCGCCGGAATCGAGCCGCCTGGTCGTGAGCACGGTGGGCGGGCAACTCAAGTCGATCGACGTTCAGACGGGGCGGAGCACCGCACTCGACGAGGGTTCCTGGCCTTCGTGGTCCCCCGACGGCACCACGATTTTCTACGACAGGACGGACCGGGTGGACGGCGTGCGGGTGCTGAGGTCCAGCGTCTGCTCCATCGGGTACGACGGCACGAAGAGGACTTTGCTGACCGATGCATCGGGCGAGTACGCAGCGGCGGGGAGCGTGTCGCCTGACGGTGAGAGGATCGCGTACGTCTCCCTGTTGGACGGACAGGTGTACGAGGCGCCGCGAGTCGGGAGGGTATCCTCGCGGCTCGCAGGCACGGGGCCCGGCGGCGATGTCCCGGGTTCCGCGAGTTGCCTTACCGACCCCTCGATGTCGATTCAGACGTGGGACGGGGCCGGACCGGCCGTTCAGGTCGAATCAACCGCCGCCCCGACGAGTGAATTGGCGGGCGACGTGATGGTCGGCGGCACGGTTCCCTATCTTCATCAGGTCTACGATACGCCCGATGACTTCAACGGACATTGGGCCTGCGGGGCGTCGTCGGCTCTGATGGCCATCAACTACTATGGCATCCTGCCCTATTGGGACGTGACCTGTTCGACGCCCTATTCACACATCAGTCATTACGGGCAATACGTGTCGAGGACGTATACCTTCAACGGATTCACCTACAACATCGGGTCTCCGGACCCCAATGGCCGCCTCGCCTACGGGGGCTACGGCTATATCGTGCGAAACGACTGGGCCGACACCAAAGGCTACATGCGGGACTACATCATCAATCACGGGCTGGGTTCGAGCGTCGACTGGTCGCCCTCGTTTCCGGAGCTGCAGGCGGAGGTCAACAACAGCACGCCGTTTGTTCTACTGAACAGTCTGACCAGCGCCGGGCATTACATCACCACGATCGGATACGTCAGCGGGCAGATGACGGCCATCTTCAACGACCCCTACGGCAACAAGGCGAGCGGATACTGGAACTATAACGGCGTGGGCGTGAAATACGATTGGCCGGGATACAACAACGGGTACCCCAACCTGAACAAGGTGCATTGCTTCATTTACTGCCGCGGGAGCGTCGCCCAGCCGCCCACGATCAGCCAGCATCCGAGCCCGCAGAGCGTCTGCCCCGGCGCGAACGCGACGTTCGGCGTGCAGGTGGCTGGGGGGACTCCGGCCTACCAGTGGCAGAAGAACAACGGGAACCTGGCCAACGGCGGACATTACTCGGGGGTGACGAGCGGCACCCTGACGGTCTCCGCCGCCGACGCAAACGACGTCGCGAACTATCGATGCGTCGTGACCAACGCCTACGGCAGCACCACCTCCAACAGCGCCACCCTGACTCTCAAGACCGTCACCGCGATCACGCAGCAGCCGCTCCCGCAGGTGGTCGAGGTGGGTGGGACCGCCACTTTCACCGTGGCGGCGGCCGGCAGCGGCGCCGTTTCCCACCAGTGGTGCAAGAACGGCGTCAACCTGACCAATAGCGACCGAATCTCGGGAGCCGACTCAGCCGCGCTGCGGATCGCCGGCGTCGACCCGGGTGATGTGGCTGGCTATTCCTGCCTGGCGAGCGCGGGATGCGGCAGCGCCGTATCTGATACCGCCTCCCTTACCCTGGCGGGGGTTCCAGGGGACTTCGACGGCGACGACGACGTCGATCTCGAGGACTTCGGTCGGTTCCAGCGATGCCTGTCCGGCGCCAATGTGGTGCAGGAAGACCCCGCCTGCGGCCGGGCCCACCTTCAAGGCAACGACCCCGACGTGGATTCAGCCGATCTGGCCAGGTTTGTCGGCTGCATGACCGCGCCGAAGGTGGCCGGCAACCCCGACTGCCTGAACCGCTGACCCACGGTTGTCCAATGCCGCCGCAGTCGCCGCTCCGGCCGAAGGCCGGTTCGGTGGCGGGTTCGCCGGGCTTATCGTATACTCACGATAGATAAGGCCGACGGTGACCCCCGTTCACTTCGTGACGGCGATGACATGAGACAACAACTACTGGATTATCTCAACAGTCTGCTGAACCCGGAGGCATACGGGCTGACCACCATTGCCGTCGAGATGACCCTTATCGGCATCGTGGTCTACTCGATCCTGCGCTTCCTCCATGGGACCCGCGGCGCGCGCCTGCTGCAGGGGATCGCCGTCCTGCTCGTGACCGGCTTTCTGGTCATGACCCTGGTGGCTGAGCAACTCCACCTCGACCGGATCGGCGTGCTGTTTCGCCCGCTGGTGTGGACTATTTTCCTGACCGCGCTGGTGGTGTTTCAGCCGGAATTGCGGCGCGGGCTCATGCGTCTCGGCGAAGCCCGATGGCGGCGGAGTCGCATCAGCGAGATCGAGCAGGTGTCTCGGCCGATCGCGGCCGCCTGCACCCGGCTGTCCAAGAACAAGATCGGCGCCCTCATCGCCATCGAGCGCGACGTCGGCCTGTCGAGCCTCGTCGAGCAAGGGGTGAAGCTGGATGCCCGGTTGACTCCCGAATTGCTGGAATCGATCTTCTACCCGGGCGGCGCGCTGCACGACCTGGGTGTGATCATTCAGCGCGGGCGCGTAGCCGCGGCGGGTTGCCCCTTTCCGCTCGGGGACGCTGAAGGCCTGGATCGATCGATCGGCAGTCGGCACCGGGCAGCCATCGGGCTCAGTCTCGAC
>JAPKGY010000204.1 GCA_026647385.1 Phycisphaerae bacterium
ATAATAAAGCTGATTATCGATTTTAGCGGCGCTGATTGGCCTGATGAAAAAGAATCAATGGGGCTCAGATGCGCTTCCCGCCAGTGGGCGATCCAACCGGGCATTCGGCCGATCGCGAACATGACCGGGAACATGTTCACCGGGATGCCGATCGCACGCATGATGATCCCGCTGTAGAAGTCGACGTTGGGATACAGGTTGCGCTCGATGAAGTACGCGTCCTGCAGCGCGGTCTCTTCGAGTTGCTTGGCGATATCGAGCAGGGGGTCCCGGATGCCCAGCTTCTCCAGCAGGATGTCGCACGCCTTCTTGAGGATCTTGGCCCGCGGATCGTAGGTCTTGTAGACCCGGTGCCCGAAGCCCATCAGGCGGATCTTCGAGGTCTTATCCTTGACCTTGGCGACGAAGGCGGCGGCGTTTTCGCCGCTGCGGTGAATCTCACTGAGCATCTGCACGGCCGCCTGGTTGGCCCCGCCGTGCAGCGGCCCCCAGAGCGCGCACACGCCGGCCGCCACCGAGGCGTAGAGGTTCGCCTGGCTGGAACCGACCATGCGCACCGTCGACGTCGAGCAGTTCTGCTCGTGGTCGGCGTGGAGGATCAGGATCTGGCGAAGCGCGCTGACCACCTCGGGCACGGGCTCGTAGGGCTGGTACGGCTTGCTGAACATCATGTGCAGGAAATTGGGTACGTATTGCAGATCATACCGCGGGTAGATCATCGGCTGGCCGAGCGATTTCTTGTAGCTGGCCGCGGCAATCGTGCGCACCTTGCTCATCAGCCGGGCGGCGGCCTCGAGGAAATGAGAATCCTCCTCAGGCTGGAGCAACGCCGGCTGGTATGCGCCGATCGCGTTAATCATGGCCGACAGGATCGCCATGGGGTGCGCGTTCGGGGGAAATCCCTCGAAATGATGGCGCATGTCCTCGTGAATGAACTCGTGTTCGCTCAGCAGGCGGCGGAACTCCAGCAGCGACTCCTGCCGCGGCAGTTCCCCGAAGATCAGGAGGTAGGCCGTCTCAACGAACGTCGAGTGTTCCGCAAGCTGTTCGATCGGGTAGCCTCGATAGCGGAGGATGCCCTTTTCCCCGTCGATGAAGGTGATGGAGCTCTCGCAGGAGCCCGTATTGCTGTACCCGTCGTCCAGCGTGATCAAGCCCGTGGCGCCCCGAAGTTTGGAGATGTCGATGGCCACCTCGCCCTCGGTGCCGTGCCGGACGGGGAGTTCCCAGGTCTTGTCGCCGACTTTTAAAACAGCTTTCTCTTCCATAACCACTCTCTTTCGGTGTCAGTTAAGAGCATCCGCGATCGGGGTCCTGCCCGCGATCGCCCCATCTCGGACCGGAATCCTACAGGATCGACTTCGCTTTGGAAACATGCCCGACGTCCGGGAACGGGCCGGGCGCCCCTGGTGCGGGTGGTCAGGCTGGCATTCGGTAATGGCCGTTCGGCCGCGGGGCGTGCCCCCGGGCAGCCTCGCGGAAGACGTGCGGGCCGATGAGTCCCGCCCGGGCCATCTGGCGGAGTTGCCGGCGCTGGAGGCGGGCATAGGCGAGGGCGGCATTCCCATTGGGGTCCTCGTGGCAAACCTGGGCCTCGCGGCGGTTGCCAAGGACATCGACCATCCGTTCCAGGCACTCTCGCCGGTATTCGCGCATCAGTTCGGTCGATAATCGCCAGCGGGAAACGTGTCCCCACTGCCACACGGCCCGCCGCCACATCCGGAGCGAAGCCAGACGATTCGTGCGGTAAAACACGCCCCAGTTCATCGTGAACGGCAGGAACGTATCCGTCAGCCGGGCGTGCAGCATCGCCCGGTGCTCGACCGCGGCGTCCCGGAGGACCTGCCGCAACAGGTAGTGATAGCGCGTCCCCACGGTCGCGTCGGCCCGCATCTCCCAGTAGAGATGCCCGAGCGACAGGCTCGTCCGGGTCAGGGTCGTCTGGCGGGGAATATACTTGCCGTGGGCGACCGTGTCCGCCGCCAGGTGACACAGGTAGCCGTACACGAAAACCTTGGCCCGGTCGGTCCGCGCGTCGTCCAGTAATCCAAACCCGGTATCCCAGTGATGACACACCTGTTTGATCCGGCTGAGGCGTTTGGCCACCACCACGTCCGCGGCGATGTTGCCGAACAGAAAGTCCTTTCGGTGCCGGGCGATGACGATCGCCAGGGCCGTCGGCAGAAGGTGGAGGTTTTCCAGGAGGTCCGTCGCCAGCTTGAGGTGCGTCACAGGCCCCCATGCCAGGGCCGTGAGCGGCGACAAAACAATGAACAGGACCGCGAGTCCGAAGGCTTTTCGCCAGCACATTGGTCAGACACCCCGTCGCGCCCGTCCGGGCTTGCAGACCTACTATCATAGCGAGGGCGGCCGGGAAACCAAAGGCGGATTTTCAGGAGGTCCGCACCGATGCAGCCGCTGGGCGGTTCGGGAAGTTGACAGCCGGTGGCTGCACGGCTTTAATGCAGGCTGGACCGCGGGTTAACGTTTCTTGACACCGGGAGTCGGTCGAATGCCGGATCCAGAGGCTAACCTAACCGTCAGCACGCAGGAAAACGTCTGCGTCGTCGAATTCGAGGACCGCAAAATCCTCGAGGAAATGGTCATCAACCAGATCCAGGAGAAACTGACCGAGGTCATCTCCGCTCACACGCCCCCCCGGATCCTCCTGAGCTTCCGGAAAGTCGAACACCTCTCCAGCGCGGCGCTGGGGGTCCTGATCACCGTCTCGAAACAGGTGGCTGAACGCCATGGGCAGCTTGTGTTGGCCAACATTCACCCGAGGATCTTCGAGGTCTTCAAGATTACGCGGCTGAACAAGCTGTTTACCATCTGCGGCACCACCGACGAGGCGATCAGGCAGTTCAACTGACGTGGACCCCGGAGCGGGGCTGCAGGGGGGCGCCGACCTGCGTCACCGAGCCGGGTGGGTGAAGTCTGATCGGTCTCCACACGGTGGTGGGGACGGCGGCAGGAGTGGCTTGCATTTCAGGTCGCCCGCGCGGGTCTGGCCTCGAGTCCCGGCAGGCGCCGATGTTCTGAAAACCTTATGCCCTTCGAGTCCCGACCGCTGCCGCACCAGATCGTGATCGCGAGCGACCTCCAGGCCGCCCGCGAGGTCGAGGAGCGCCTGCTCAACCAGGTGCTCAAGCTCGGTTACGATCAGGAGTCAGCCTTCGCGATTCGTCTGGCCCTCGAGGAGGCCCTCGTCAACGCCCACAAACACGGGAATCGGTGCGATCCGGCGAAAACCATCACGATCAGCTACTCGATCGACGATCGCCGGGTGGTCGTTCGCGTTCGCGACGACGGGCCCGGTTTCGAGCCGATCCACGTTCCGGATCCCACCTTGCCCCATCGCCTTTCGCTGCCGACCGGGCGGGGGCTCATGCTCATGCGGGCCTACCTCGACGACCTGGACTACAACGAAAAGGGCAACGAAGTCCAGTTGATCAAGGAGAACCAGCGATGTCGGCCCCGTCAACCGAAAAGCTGATACTGGAAACGGAGCCGCGAGGCGACGCCATGGTCGTCCGCATGGTCGGCTCCGCGAACATGGTGGCTGCCTCCGACCTGAAGGATCAGCTCCTGGAACTGGTGGCGCGCGGCCCGCGCCGCATCGTGCTGGACATGAGCGAACTTGCCTTCATCTGCTCCGTGGGCCTGAGCGGAATCATCGCCGCCCATCTGCGCTGCCGGCGCAACAACGGCGAGATCACCCTGGCCGCCCCTTCCCGCGACATTCTCGACCTTCTTCGTGTCACTAACCTGACCCGCCTGTTCCCCGTTCACGCAACCGTGGAGGCCGCGCTGGCGGCTCCTCCGTCCGCATGATCGCCGACGCAGCTCACGCTCCCTATCGCGATGAACGCGACGAAATCGGGATGAGGCGCGCCCGAGATTCTGTCGCGAATGAAAAAAGGAAGTATTCGGTTGACTTATGCCCCGGCCGGGAATCCTCGGCTCGGTCTTTTGAGTCGAATACCCTACCGTGAATAGTGCACGTCTTCGCGGCTTCCGGACGATAGTACTCATGCGGAGAGTCGCGAAAGGGGGACCAGCCTTGGCCACGCCCTGCGAAACAAGAGATCCCAGTGTGCAGTTGATCGTTGAGCATTTGGCCCATCCGCAGGCGAGGGCGGCATTGCAGTCCCTCGTCGGCGAGGTGCTCAACGCGTGGCTCAACCTGGAAGTGTTTTGCTCGGATGGCCGGGCCTACTGCAAGAAGTCCGTGTGCTTGACCCGGCTGCACGAATTGCTGCATCAGTTGAATTCGCAGGCACCGCCTCAATCCGGCCAGAACGGCCTCATGCCTTCGCGTGAGTTACCGATTTGAATACCCGCCCTGCGAAACGGGGATAAACCTCCATCGCCGCCGGATCGGACCCGCCCCGACCCGAGTCAATCCTCAATCGCCAGCCAGCGAATGCCGTAGGGTTCCACGGCCAGTTCGAGCCCGCCCTCGTGCAGATCAGCCGCGGACCCGCCGCGAACCCATTCGAGATTGTTCACGCAGGCATGAGGGTTGAGTCGCAGGAGCTGATACTTTCTTCCGAACGGCGTGGTGAGGCGTAGCGTGGTCTCCACCGCCTCCGGCCGGCCCTGTTCGCCGAAGTTCCAGAGCAGGATCTGGAGCCCGTTTTCATTTTCGGCCGCCAGCCCCCCAAGCCCCGCGTCGATCCCCGAGACACGCCAGCGCTGGCCGCGGATCTGGGCGAGCAGGCGGAACGCGTGGTACGTCGGACGAAGTCGGCCGTGCTGATCGAACAAACCCAGGTAGATCGGCATGTCGTTCCATTGGCGAAGCGTCGTCCGCAATCGCGGGGCGGAGAGGATACGGACGAAGTCGTCGGCGTTCAGAAAATAGTCGGAGATCTGGTAGTACTGCGCCCGGGTCAGCCCCTCATCGAGCATGAGTCGACTTACCGCCAGGACAAACGCCGGCTGGTACGCCGGATCCGCCACCGGCTCGCCCAAGGACATGTTCCATTCGTCCAGGTTCGTTTCCACCTCCCTCAGCTGCGGGTAGGCGGCGATCCGGGCCCGAACGTCGCGAATCCTCTTCCGGAAGACGCTCAGATCGTTGCTATAGGTATGGAACGAGAAGAAATGCAGCGGCGCCTTGCCGGCCGCCGCGTGCGCGAGCAACGCGTCGCCGATCGGATCGTCGTGATAACCCAGGGCGGGCCCACCCACTTTCGCCGATGGGTCGCCCCGGAGAATCGCGTTGACGGTGTGCGTGTAGTACTCCACGTAGCCGGCGGGGTCGAACAGGTACGGGCATCCACCGCGCTCGCCGATGTCGACTTCGTTGCCAACCTCCCAGTACTTCACGCCGAATTTTCGCTCGACGTTGACGTGCCGAACCAGTTGTTCGATGAACCGGTCCCAGTCTTCGTAGCGGGCGGGGTGGACGACCTTCTCATCCAGCAAGGGAAACAGCACCGCCGGCTTCATGCACAGGGCCGGCAACGGCGTCGCGCCCGTCGCGACGATGGCCTCGAGTTCGCGGTCGAGCTTCTCCCAGTTGTATCGATCCCGGGACGGAAGCAGGTCGTAGAACTCCATGACGAACAGACGGATCACCTGCGGCCGAAGCGGCTTCAACTGTTCCACATATGGAACAATCATCGGTCGGCTCGACAGGCCTCCCTGGCCTATCCCGTAATTCGTCATGTCAATGGATCGTCCGTCGGGGTAGGGATCGAGCAGCAGTTCGCCAGCGGACAAATGCGCCGCACAGACGAACACGGCGCCCCATACCAGGACACTCGGCATCCATCGCAAGGGGTATTCTCCTTTTCGGGCGAAGCGCGCATGAAAAAACCCCGCTGTGGCGGGGTTCCTCATCGCACCGCGCTGGACTCGAACCAGCAACCTTTGGTTCCGTAGACCAATGCTCTATCCAATTGAGCTAGCGGTGCACCGAAACGCCGACGTTCGACGGAAATGATGATACCGCAGGGGGCGTCCGCCTGTCCAGTGGCGGGCATTTTCGGCGCGCCGGTTGCACCGTGGGCGCGAAGGGGCATGGGCATCTTGCCCACATCGGCCAGGCCGTCGGCGCGTACCACAAGACTGGGGTTCACGGGCTGGGAAGGCAGGCTGTTGCCGACGCCGCTCCAGTTGAGTCCGTTCGCGGTTACGCTGGCGGTGGGCATGATGTTGTTGA
>JAPKGY010000205.1 GCA_026647385.1 Phycisphaerae bacterium
CGACAAGAATACCGACTCGTACGTTAGCCTGAGCCGCTCGGGCCGATCGTATTCGCGCCGAGTGGGGTGGTAGAACAGTCCATTGCACCCAAGCATGAACGGGCTCCCCAGAATCGCGGTCAGGAGTATCCCCAGTCGGCTGGGCATGTTCAACTCCGTGGAATCCTGCCCATCGCCGACGGGCCTGCGGGGCTTCGCGCCTGGGGCGCCGGCCTGTTTCTGAAGCAAGTCAGACCGACGCAACCGGGGCGGCAGGGTCCGTGACAGTTTCGCTGGCCGGGTGGCATGGGCCAACTGGTTAGCCCGTGTCTTGCTCGCAGATGCCACGGGCTAACCAGTTAGCCCAGGTCACCTACGGATGTGGTTCATCGCCGGACCGCCGAAACGGTCGCGGACCCCGGGCCGAACGGGCCGAAGGACCCGCCTCCGCGGGGTTGCCCGGCCCTGACCGGTATGGTAGCATAAACTGCCCATTTCGGGTCCGGCCCGGCGGAGACCGGACGGTGAGCGGCCCGAGCCCGCCGGCGAGGCGGAAACAGCACCGGCCGTTCGACAATCTGGATTACGCATGTTGCAGCCGATGTCACGGAGGCGGTGGCCGCAGCAGGGAGCCTTTCTTTTTACCCAGCGAGCTGGAGGTCTAATCAGATGGCGAAGGAATTTCCGCTTCAGAACGTGTCCGAACCCAATCTGGTCGAGGACATTTTCCCCTACTGTCTGCCCAACCCGCTGCCGCCGCTCATCAGGTTCGAAGGCCCCTGGCATGAGACGATCGACGGCAAGACGGTGACCTTCGACCAGGTCAACCGCGTCAAGGACGACCTGCACATTACCGACACGACGTTCCGCGACGGGCAGCAGGCGCGGCCGCCGTACACCGTCGAACAGCAGGTCAAGCTCTACGAGATGCTGTCGCGGCTGTCCGGCCCGAACGGCGTGATCCGCCAGACGGAATTCTTCCTCTATACGAAGAACGATCGCGAAGCCGTGGATCGCTGCCGCGAACTCGGGTGCCGGTATCCGGAGATCACCGGGTGGATCCGCGCGGTCAAGGGCGACTTCCGCCTCGTCGCCGAGGCCGGCCTCAAAGAGAGCGGCATGCTCACCAGCTCGAGCGACTATCACATTTTCTACAAGCAGAAGCAGACCCGCCAGCAGGCGTTCGATCAGTACATCGAGGTCGTCGAAGCCGCCCTGGAGACCGGCGTCCGCCCGCGCTGCCACCTGGAGGATGTGACCCGCGCCGACTGGAAGGGCTTCGTCTTCCCGTTCGTGCAGAAGCTGGCCCGGCTGAGCGAGCAGGTGCCCGACCATCTCAAGGTCAAGGTCCGGCTGTGCGACACAATGGGCTTCGGCCTGGGCTACCCGAACGTGGCGCAGCCGCGGTCCATCGCCAAGCTCTGCTGGTACATGAATCACGAGTGCGGCATCCCGTCGGATCGCCTCGAATGGCACGGGCACAACGACTTCCACAAGGTCCACATCAACGGCGCCACCGCCTGGCTCTGCGGCTGCAACGCGCTCAACGCGACGCTGCTCGGCACCGGCGAGCGCACCGGCAACCCGCCCCTGGAGGGCGCGATTTTCGAGTATGTCGCGATGAAGGGCGACATGTGCGGCGTCGATACGCGGGTGATCACCGAGATCGCCGACTACATGGCGTCGATCGGCGTGAACATTCCGGACAACTACCCGTTCGTCGGCCGGCACTTCAACACCACCCGCGCGGGTATCCACGCGGGCGGCCTGCGCCGCGACGAGCGCATCTACAACATCATGGACACGTCGACCCTGCTGAACCGCCCGCCGCGCGTCGCCATCACCGACCGCACCGGGACCGACGGTATCGCCGTCTGGGTCAACGAGTACCTCGGTGTCAAAGGCACGCCCGACGAGGTCAAGCTGACCAAGGTCTACAAGATCCAGCAGTGGGTCATGGACCAGTACAACACCCACGGCCGACTCAGCGCCATCAGCGACGAGGAACTCGCCCAGCAGGTCAAAACGCACCTGCCCGACCTCTACGCGAAGTACAAACGCTGAGCCCGGCGCCCTTTCTGACGCGGCGGGCGGTAGCGCGGGGTCCGATCGCGCAGCGATCGCGATGAATCCACGCATTCCGTTTGGACCCGAACGGCAGGCGGCTCTCGCCGTGACGCGTGGCCCACCCGCATTTCCGGTGGACATGGCGAACCTGCGCCCGGTCGGGTGACGTTATGGACCGTGGCCTGATGGGTCCGTGACGGCTTCGGTCTGATCCCCGCCCGCCCGACGACGGGCGGGAAACAACCGGATCGGTATAATGGGGTGGGTAAGTCGGTCCGGGAGATCGGAATGGGGGCGTTCGAGGGCATATTCCTGGATTTCTACGGGACGCTGGCCGCCGGCGACCGGCAGGCGGTGCAGGAGGTCTGTCAGGCGGTCATCGACGACTACGCCCTGAAGGCGGACGCCGAGGATCTCGCCAGCCGATGGGGCGACTACTACTTCGCGGCCATCGAGTCGATGGATGGTCGGGGCTTCCGGCTGCTGCGCGAGATCGAACACGACACGCTGATCGAGACGGTCCGCCGGCTCGGTGCGGAGATCGACGCGACTCCGTATATCGAGCAACTGAACGACTATCTGGCCCAGCCCACGCTCTTCGAGGAGGTCCACGAGGTTCTCGAACGGCTGCACTTGCCCGTCTGCATCGTCAGCAACGCCGACGAACGGGAGATCCGCATGGCGATCGCCCACCACGGCCTGCCCGTCGATCACGTCGTGACCTCCGAGTTCGCCCAGAGCTACAAGCCGGAGCCGGGGATCTTCAAAGCCGCCCTGGAGGTCACCGGTTGGCGGGCGGATCGCGTCTTGCACGTGGGCGATTCCCTGCACAGCGACGTGGGCGGAGCACACAACGCGGGGCTGAAGGCCGCCTGGGTCAGCCGGTCCGAGCGCATCAAGGACATCGGCACGGATCAGCCCGACTTCACCTGGCCTGACCTTCGCCCGCTGCTGACGATGTGAGCCCCGCGACTATTCCTGATACCAATATGCCACGCTGGTGTACGCGCAGTTCCGACGATCGTTCGCATGGCCGCGCTCGATCGACATGCGGAACGATTTCGTGAACGGCACCGGGTCCTTCTCGTGGAACCGGTAGACGCTGAACCTTCCAGCACGCCAGTCCGTTCGACCTTCCACGCGTTCGAGCACGCTCACGCCGTGGTAGGGCATGTGATATTCACGGCGGAATCCCCAGGCGCCGCCGAAGTAGTCCTCCGTCCCCGTCCCGGCGATCGAGGCCTTCTTCTCGCCGTCGATCCACATCATGTCGTCCCCCTCCCACCATCCGCCGGTCACCGCGTCAATGCTCAATACGGCGCCGAGGAAGTGCCCTTTGCCCTCGGTCTCCAGCACCGGATGATTCAGGTTGCCGTCGGGATTCGAGGGATATCCGGGCGGTGCCTCGGCCGTCTCCGGGGGGGACTCGTTGTACCGGGCGTGGAAACGCAGCGGGCTGGGGGGCGAACCCCAGATCTGGTAGTCAATCTGATAGTAGAGCGCGTCGATCGGCTTGTCCGAGGTATTGTCGATTACGACCTGGGCACCTTGGGCGTACGGCATGGGGAAGTAGCTGTTGAATCCCGCCACGTTCGGATCGATCACGTTGTGGTTGAGCGTCGGCCGGGCCTCGACGCTCAGAAACGCGTTGTGAAACTGTCGCACCGTTCCGTGCCCGAGTGCGTGAAAATCACCGAATGGCACGTCCACCGCCGGCGTATCCCGGCCATCCCAGTAGATCAGCAGCCGCGTCTTGTGCAGATAGGCGGGGTCCTTCGGCCGGAGGGTGAACCACATGTGTACGATTCGCCCCGCACCCCGAAGCTCCGCCACCGTATGGCTGGATCGACCTTGCACGCTGACGAAATCGTGGTTGCCCCCGCCGGGATCGGCGCTCGATGCCCGGGCGGCCCGGTAAGGCTGGGGCTGGTCGATCTCGCCGGCGAAGGCCAGCACCGCGGATAAGCTCAAAGCGGCGACGGTCGCAAGGAACCCGTTCGGTTGATGCATGGAGAACTCCTGGAACAGCGGCCATGATTTCCGGCCAGCACCGGCGCGGGCACCGGCGGCCTGGGTCGATTTCAAGCCCGCTGTGTAGTCCAAATCGCGGTCCGCGCCAAGAGTCCGGGGAAAACGCCCCGCAACTTGTATTCCGGGGTGTCAGAAGCTTATGATTAACAGGCACTGTGTGCATCCGGGGTGGCTGGTCGCGGAGGTCTGAAGCACGTTTTGTTCGCCCATACGCGTCCTTGTCGCGTGGTTGGGAGGGGGGCGGCATGATGAGATACCGATGCGCGGCGAGACTCATCGTCGGCCTGTTGTTGGTTCCCGCATCCCTGGCGGGTGCGTGGACCTCGGTCGGCGACGGGATCGAGTACCAGGAATACACGATCAGCGGGCCGAACAATCTCTTCGTCGCCAGGATGGACCGCAACAATCCCAACGCGGTCATCGAGAGCACGATCGGCCAGGGACGGGTGTCCGGCGGAACCGAACGGGTCAGCAGCCAAGTCAGCCGCTACGACGACGCCATCAACTACTGGGGCCAGATCTGGGGGCAGCGCAACCACGCCATCGTGGGGATCAACGGTTCTTACTACAACACCTCCACGGGTGTTCCCGACAGCGGGATGATCCACTCCAGTTGGTACGCGAAACGGTACGAAAATGGCACCTTTGAAAGCGGTTTCGTCTGGCAGCTCGATCGCGACGCCTTCATCGCCGGCTGCGTGACGCATCTGGCCAACAGGCAGATCGTCACCTACCTCGGTTCGGGCAACACGCAGCCGTTCGACGGGATCAACATCGCGCGCGGGAGCGACGGCTTCATCATCTACACGCCGCAGTTCGACAGCAACACCATGACGGACAACAGCGGCGTCGAGGTGGTCGTCGAGCTGACCCGCCCGATGCTGCTCATGCCCACGCCCAACATGACCACCGGTACCGTCCGTCAGATCCGCCAGAATCAGGGCTCGACGCCGATCCCGTTCGATTGCGTCGTCCTCTCGGCGACGGGCTCCGAAGCCACGACGTTATTGAGCAACGTCAGCGTGGGCGCCCAGATCGGCATTTCGCAGGAGATTCGCAGCTTCATCATGGACAGCTGCGCCACCGTCGGACCTTATGACTGGACCAAGTCCTACGCGGCCATCTCGGGCAACTGGGTGTTCCTGCGCGACGGGGTGATCAAGTACGGCATCGACTCGTCGGGCCTGCGGCATCCCCGGACCGCCATCGCCCTGAACGCCTCCTACATCTATTTCATCGTGTGCGACGGGCGGTCGCCCATCAGCATCGGCATGACCATTAACGAACTGGGCGAATTCTGCAAGAACACGCTCAACGCCACGTGGGCGGTGAACCAGGACGGCGGCGGGTCGTCCACCATGCTGGTCAACGGCGTGATCAAGAACGTTCCGTCCGACGGCACGGAACGGGCCGTCTCCAACGGCCTGATGATGATCAACATCGAGCCGAAAGTGCAGTCGACCGCGTTCGCGCCCGCCAATGTCGTCAAAGTCAACACCGCCAATACCAACGTCCGCCTCGGCCCGGGCACGAACTACGCCTCGATCGCATCCCTGCCCATCAACACCGAAGGCACCGTGCTCGACCACGAACTCAAGGGCGTGTACGCCAAGGGCTTTCACTGGTGGAAATGCGATTTCAGCGGAACCGTCGGATGGGTGGCTCAGAACCTTCTGACCCTGGTATCCGGCGACGCGCCCCCGTCGATCACGCAGCACCCATCGCCCAAGACCGTCGTACTCGGCGGAACCGCCACCTTCACCGTCCAGGCCGCCGGCACCGCCCCCCTGAGCTACCGCTGGCGCAAGGGCGGCGTCGATCTCGACGACGGCGGGCACTATGCCGGCGTCTCGACCAACACGCTGACCATATCCAACGCCGACAGCGGCGACGAGGCGGACTACCGCTGCGTGGTCAGCAACGCCGTCGGCAGCACGCCGTCGAATCCCGCCCACCTCACCGTGGTTTCGCCGGACTTCGACGGCGACCTCGATGATTCTAACTCGCCGTGAGACGTCAACCACGATTCCGCTCTCGAGACCGCAGCTCGGATCCGCTCGTATGCCGCTTTTGTTTCGTCCAGTTTTTCGAAAG
>JAPKGY010000206.1 GCA_026647385.1 Phycisphaerae bacterium
TCGCCATTCCGAGCACAAACGGGTCCAGGAGCGATAGCCCTGATGCCGTTCGGACCACTGTTTCGGGCTTTGTCTATACTTTGACGTGTTGCCAGCCGCCCCGGGCGAAGCGGATGCCGTTGAGCAGGGCTCGCAGGGTCATGTCCGAGACCATGCCGATCCAGGCTCCGATCAGGCCGCCGTTCAGGACGACTCCGAAGAGGTAGGCGAGCGGGATGCGCAGGCCGAACATGCTCAGGGTGGTGAACAGCAGCGGATATCGCGTATCGCCGGCGCCGCGGAGAGCGTTGGGATAGATAATCATCAGGGCCAGCGGGATCTGGAAGCAGGCCAGCATTTTCAGCGCGGGCACGCCGACCTGGGCCACGTGGCTGAAGTCGTCGCTGGAGTTGAACAGTCCGAAGATCTGTTCCGCGAAGACGAAGTAGAGCACGCCCATGGCTGTACACATGCACGCGCCCTGGAAGGCGGCCAGATGGCCGCTGTGCCGGGCGCGGTCGGGTCTGCCGGCCCCCAGCGATTGCCCGACCATGGTGGCGGCGGCCGTCGCCCACGCCCAGGCCGGCAGATAAGACAGCGACTCGACCCGTATGCCCACGAAATGCGCCGCCAGCAGGGCGGACTGCGCCTCGCCGGTGCCCAATTGGCTGATGACCCAGACGAACCCGAAATTGGCGGACCACATGAGGATTCCGTCGAGCCCGGCGGGTAATCCGATGCGGAACAGGCGGCGGCACGATTCGGCGCGGAACCGCATCTCGCGGGCCATCAAGCGCAGTCCGCTCCGTCCCCGGAGCAGCAGGACGATGACGATGAGCCCGCCGAGTGTGCGGGCGATCACCGTGCCCGTCGCGATGCCGACGTATCCCAGCGGCGGGATCGGCCCCAGGCCGAACCGCAGGGTCACCGACACCACGATGTTCACGCCGTTGACGATCAGCATGACGTACAGCGGCGAACGGGTATCACCGGTGCCCCGCAGACAGGCGAAGCCCAGAGCGCTGACGCTCATCAGCAGGTAGCCGAGCGAGTCGATTCGCAGGTAGGTCACCGCGATGCGGGTGGTGGTTTCGTCCCAGCCGAGAAGCCGCGGCAATGGGGCAGCCAATGCCTGGGCGAGGGCCAGGCATCCCAGCCCCAGAAGGACTGAGGCGGCGATCGCCTGGTTGGAGAAATGGTTGGCGGCGGCGGCATCGCCCCGCCCGGTGTGCCGGGAGACCAGGGCCGTCGCTCCCGCCCCGACGAAACTGAACGACAGCCCGACAAGCCACGCCACCGTGATGGCCAGGCCCAGCGCCGCCGTCACCTCCTTGCCGATGGTGCCGGCCAGGTAGATATCCGTCAGGCCGACGGTGAGATTGAGCACCTGCTCGCCCAGGACCGGCGTCGCCAGCCACAGGAGCGCGGAACTCGTGCTCCGGGTCAGCAGGACCTCGCGCGCCGACGGCACGTATTCGAGCGTCTCGGCGACCGGCATTTCCGCGCCGTCGGCTTCGTTGATGACGTCGGGCACGTTGCCAAACTCTCCCGGTTTCCAGTCGGGGCGCGCCGGTGCGACGCGACCGGCCCCGCGAGCCGTGGTGTGAATTGTAATCCATTCCGGCGAGCCGGACACTGATGCGCGAAGTGGGGAGGCGAGAGCCGGACCCACCCGGTGATCCTTCGAGTCCGCGCGGCCGTCGCGGATGCGCGGGCATGGCGCCCGGCGGAATCGCCTAGAGGGGGATGTTGGGGAAGCGCCAGGCGAGTCCGGCGGCGTTGCCGGACCGGAACTTCTCGGGGAGGCACTTGTCGATTGCGGGATTGTGGGCGCCGAGGCCGTTCCAGTAGCGGTTGTCGATGTAGACCTGCTCGGGACTCATCTGTTCGACGTGCCCGTCGGCGAAGCAGAGGTTCGAGCGGCCCATGTGCCGGGTCGAAATGTAGGTCCGCACGTCTTTCCAGGCATACTGCTCGACCACCAGGCCGTTGGTTGTGTGTTCGCTGTGTTCGGGAATGTGCGTGGGATCGAGCACGTACCCGTGGTTGCCGAACCGGCGGGGGTCGTTGTTGGTGTCCGAGTGAGGAAGCTCCCAGCCGGTTCCGTCGGAGTCGCCGAACGCGATGGTGCGCGCGGGGGCCTTGATCCATTTGACCGGAAAGCGTTCGAAAGGCCGGGTCGGGCTGACCAGGTTGTCCCGGCCGCTGCCGAGGTATTTGTAGTTGTACCCGTAGGAGTTGTTGCGTCCGATCTTCCAGTCCGGGGCCGATGCGCACGACTGGGCCTCGTAGCCGGACAGGAACTTGGCCATCTCCTGGAACCACCGGATCCGGCCGACTTCCACGCCGGCGGCGTCAAGCGTGATCCATTGGTGGCCGGGGTACACCGAGTGCTGGTTCAGGTACATGGTCATCCCGAAGCCGAGCTGCCGGATATGAGCCCCGCAGACGACCGCCCGGGCCTGCTGGCGGGCCCTCCCCACCGACGGCAGCAGGATGGAGATCAACAGGGCGATGATGGCGACGACGACCAGGACTTCGATCAGGGTGAAGGCCCTTGTTCGGGGGGCGCTGCGCATGCTGGGTCTCCCGGTGGCTCGTTATGCCAGTCCCGCGGCAGTTCATCCCCCCAGATTGCGCCCGGGCGGCGAATCCTTACATTGTCGGGAAATGTTTTGGGAGTTCAAGTGGGAAAGGACGAGGTCGGCGAAACGGCGACGGACCTCCGGCCATCCCGCTTCGTGGGAGGGTTGACCGCCCTTGGCGGTTCCCATATAGCTGTCCCTCGTGACTGGACTTGGGAAGGGCGTTCATCCGGACGGAGCGGGTGGTGGGGAAAGAGCGAACAGGCTGAAGAGACGGCCTGAAGGTTTTTCTTACTGCTCAAACTGACCGATTCGGCTCTTGAGAGTTATATCGTTCCGATGGACGCGATCGGTCGGTTTGAGTGAGTGACTGATGAGGCAGGGTGGCCATGATCATAGAGACGCGGACGATCGGATGGGGGCTGGCGATTGTGCTATTTTTCGTGGCCCAGGTGGGCGGCGGGCAGACGGCGGCGAGTGCCCCTGCTTTGCCGGATTTCCAGGGTGAGAGCGCACCGGCCGGCGCCATATGGCTGGACAGCCTCGATCTCGAGCAGACCGTCCAAAGCCACGGCAAGCCCCGGGCGGGGACCTCCGTGGATAAGCGTCCGATGACGATTCGGGGGGTGGTGTTCAAGCACGGTCTGGGCACGCACGCGGTGAGCGAACTGCACCTCGTGCTGGAAGGCTGCGCGACGCGATTCCTGTCGATGGTCGGCGTCGACGACGAAAGTGGGAGCCCGGCCTCGGTGCGTTTCATCGTCGAGGTGGATGGGCGAAAGCTCGCTCAAACCGAGGTGATGCATAAGGGCGACGCAGCCGAACTCATTTCGGTGGATCTCACCGGCGCCCGGTCCGCCACCCTTCGCGTCGACGACGGCGGCGACGGGATCGCGGCTGATCATGCGGACTGGGCGGGTGCGATGATCGTGCTGGCGGGTGACAGCCGGCTCAGGCCCCGGGCGATCTCACCCGCGGGTACCGAGCCGACGATGAAGATCGCGTCCGGGGTGCCGCCCGAGCCGCGGATCAACAATCCGCGCATCGTGGGTACGACGCCCGGCAGGCCGTTCCTGTTTCTGATACCCGCCACGGGCGAAGGGCCTCTGGAATATGCGGCGGAGAATCTGCCGTCCGGTCTTTCCCTGGATGCCAGGACGGGCATCATTACCGGTTCGGTCGGCCAGGTGGGCACGTTCAAGGTCATGCTCACGGTCAAGGGTTCGCGCGGTCAGACCTCGCGCGAGCTGAGCATCGTGGCGGGCGCCCACAAGCTCGCCCTCACGCCGCCGATGGGCTGGAACTCCTGGAACGTCTGGGGCTGTGCGGTCGACGATGCCAAGATCCGCGCCGCCGCCGATGCCATGGTCAAGAGCGGCCTGGCTGCCCACGGCTTCCAGTACATCAATATCGACGACTGCTGGGAAGGCCGGCGCGACGCCCACGGTGAAATCCAAAGTAACGAGAAGTTCCCCGACATGAAGGCCCTGGCGGACTACATTCACGCCAAAGGGTTGAAGTTTGGCATTTACTCTTCGCCCGGGCCGAAAACCTGTGCGGGGTACGAGGGCAGCCACGAGCATGAGGAGCAGGACGTCAGGACGTACGTGAAGTGGGGCGTCGATTACCTCAAGTACGACTGGTGTTCCTACGGAGCAGGGGCGATCCCGAAGAAGTCGGCGGACCTGCCCGCGCTGCAGAAGCCGTACCGGGTCATGCGGGCGGCGCTGGACAAGGCCGACCGCGATATCGTTTACAGCCTTTGCCAGTATGGGTGGGGCGAGGTCTGGAAGTGGGGGGCGCAGGTCGGCGGCAATCTGTGGCGGACGACCGGTGACATCACGGATTATTGGTCGAGCATGTCGTCAATCGGCTTCCGCCACGCGGACCGAAGTTCTTTCGCGGGCCCGGGCCATTGGAACGATCCGGACATGCTCGTTGTGGGCCGGCTCGGCTGGGGACCGAATCTTCGCGATACGCGCCTGGTGCCTAACGAGCAGATCACCCACATCACGCTGTGGTGCCTGCTGGCGGCCCCGTTGCTCATCGGTTGCGACATGTCTCAGCTCGATCCGTTCACGATCGATCTGCTGAGCAACGACGAGGTCCTCGACGTCGATCAGGACCCCCTCGGCCAGGCTGCGACGCGCAAGGCCCAGAGCGACACGACGCAGGTGTGGGCCCGTCCGCTGGCTGACGGCACCTTGGCGGTGGGCCTGTTCAATCTGGGCGGGACCACCACCCAGGTGACGGCGCGATGGTCCGACCTCGGGGTGACCGGGCCTCGGCGCGTCCGCGATCTCTGGCGGCAGATGGACGTCGGCGTGTTCAACGACGCGTATGGGCACGAAATCCGCGGCCATGGGGCGGCCTTGATCAAACTGTCGAAACCCTGAGCGGCGCCCGAAGTGTGCGCATCGGACGATTGGAATCCTTCAGTTTCGCCAAGAGGGGGTGTGAGAAGCCCTGGGCGAAGGGGACAGTCCCCGGGCTTCTCACATACCCTCTAACCGACCGAACGTGTTCGTGGGAGCGCCGCAAGCCCGCGGCTCTTTGATTCTGCGTTCGTCGGTTCTTTTCAATGCCCGGTGACGGGGTTCCTCGGGTTGACCGATTCCGGCGGGTGCCTTACGCTTCGGCGTGGAATCTTTCGGAGCAAATGGTGTGGCCGATCTGTCGGCGGTGGAACCCGTGCAACCTGTCCAGGCTCGCCTGGTGAGCGATTCGGAGCCGCGCTGGCCGGCGCTGGCCGCCTTCGTGACGACCTGGCTGTGCCCGGCGACGTCCGCTCGCCGGCTGGGCCGCACGCCGCTCTGGGCGGCATTCCTGGTGCATCTTGTAGCCGTCATTCTCGCGACGATCGTTGGTCTTGCCATCCAGGTTTCTTTTTCCGACGTACCCGGGGGCTGGCTTGCGCGTCTGATCGGAACGACCGGTCCGTATGAATGGCTTATGTTCCTGGCGGTCGTCCTGGGGATCTTCGCTCTGATTGAGGTCGGCTTCCTCGTGCAGGCTCTGACGCTGCTGGCGTGGGGCGCTCGGGACGAGCCCGTCGCTGCGAGCCTGGCCCATTCGCTGCGCTTTGTCTGGCTGCATACGGCGCATGCGTTCCTCGTATATGCGGCACTAATGCTGGCCGGTTTTGCTTACACGCATGCATCGAGTGAGTATTGGCAGACCCACTACAGCCACATGGACGATCCGTGGCCTGCAATGCCACAGGCGCCGAACACCAGCAATCCGGATTCCAAGGAACTGCTTGAGTATCAGGCTGCGCTTGCGGAATACCGTCGACAATCGGAGGAGATCAGTCGATTGCAGCAGCAACAGTGGGAGGACTTTGAGCGCAACCAACCTTTCTGGCTCCGCTACGGCGGTGCAATGCTCGCCTACGGTTTCTTCGCATTGAGTCTTTGGTGGCTTTGGGCCTTGCTTCGGGCCTTGGGGACGCCGCGTCGGGTGGCGGTGATCGCTCGGCCGCCCCGCCCGGGCTTGCAGGCGGCGGCGGAGTGGGGTGGGTCGCACGTGGACCTGGAGCGACTTAACGCCGGGCTGGCGTTCGTGGAGACCGTTC
>JAPKGY010000207.1 GCA_026647385.1 Phycisphaerae bacterium
CGAATTGCTGAAGGCCTGCTACAACCAGGCCCCGCAGCCCGACCTGTATTTCTGGCGGGATTCATCAGGCCACGAGATAGACCTGCTGATCGATCGCGGCGATGTTCTTGTTCCGGTGGGGATCAAATCAGGCCAAACCCTGGGGAGCGATTTTCTGAAGGGCATCGAATACTGGAGAAACCTCGCCGGCCAAGCCGCCGGTCCGGCCGCCCTGGTCTATGGCGGCGACTCGTCCTTTTTGCGGAACAACGTCGCGATCACCTCGTGGCTGGATTGGGGATGAGGGCTGGGTCCCCAGGTTGGTGACCTGCGAGGAGTCGCGAGAACTCCCGCATGTCGAGGTACTCCGCGTCTTTGTCGTCGTATACCGCATCCAACACGATCGGCACATCCGGCGCCTGTTTGAGGAAGCCGGCCAGGGCGGCGGCCTGGGGGTGGCCGGCGATTCGGGCGTGGGTGTTCCATAGTTGGTCGGCCATGTCCCGCTCGGGGGCGGAGACGAACCAGAGGGCTGTCCGGGCGCGGAGCAGGTCGGCGATCTCGTTCGGTTTTTTGTCCGTCGCGAGAAGAAGGGCGGTGCTCGGGGCGAGTCGCAGGTTCGCGGCTCCCACGCTTTGAATGAAATCCAACGCTTCGGCCAGGCTCCAGGGCGGTTTGCCGGCCGACATTCGCAAGTAGACCGCAATCCGTCGAGTGTCGGCGCCCGCGCACACGCGGCGTACGGCCTTCTCGAAGGCGGCCTGCGTTTGTTCCTTTGTGAAGCTGTTCTCCGGCTGGCGATGGAGCGAGATCGCCAGATCGCTAGAACCAAGAACCTCCATCTTGGCCAGAACGTCCTCGATCGCGGTCATGCTGGCTTCGTACTCATCCTGGAGGTTGTCGACCAGTCTGAGGTCGGGGAACAGATTGATCCCGGGCGACAGATCGACGATGACCCGCAAGCCCTGGCGCTTGATCCATCCCGCCTCCCGGGTCAATTCGTTCCGATCGCGTTGCCGAAGATACGTCCAGTCGACGAGGACGCCATCGAAGTGCTCGAAAAAGGTTGGCCGGGCGAGGATTGCCTCCTTGATGGATCGTGCTTGCCTCAACGGCAGGATGCGCCCGCGAACGCGCGGCGGGGGCGTGGTGTGCGGGATCGGGATGACGTTCTCCTCGCGGACCCGCACCTGGAAGACGCGGACGTCGCCGCCGGCGATCGTTTCCGGTCCGCTCGTTCCGAGCGGCGTGTTCTCGATGCCTTCGGGCAGGTACCCGACGGCGGTCTTTTCCGACTGATCCAGCGGGATTTCCCGGATCGATTCGATCGGGCCGCAGTGCGACGCGATTCTCAGCGGCTTTTCCCGCCAGGCGTTGTTGCAGATGCCCAGCATGTACAGGCCGGGCTCGCGCCGGCAGGTGATGAGACTCAGATCGTCGCTGACGCTGAACAGGCTCTGCTCGCGAAACGCCCCGTCGACGATCGCCCGCACATGGTTCAGGAGGGGGTAGGGTTTCGGCAGCGGCTTGTCGACCTCGTTGGGGAGAGGCTGGGGGGCGGCCGGCGCGTCGCCGACGCCGAATGGGCTGGCGAGAACCGTGATGCGTCCTTTTCCCGCGGGGATTTCGATGGCGGCGGGGAGGTCGCCGCATGTCAGAAGAATCTTGGCCTCAGCCGGCAGGTGAAGGGGGTACAACTCGAAGCCCTGGTCCTCGATCAGTGACCGGTTCTGTCCCTCGATGCGCGTACCGGCGGGTTGTCGTAGACCCGCGCCGGCCACTTCGATGCCGGCGAGCCCACCCGGCAATCGGGCCAGGCTGCCGGCCGTGATGATCAGATGCCCGGCATTTCGGACATAGGCCTCGAGTTTATCGCGGATTTCCGCGCCGCCGGTGAGCGCTCCAGCCACGACCAGCAGCGGATAGTGATCGAGCAGCCAGCCCTCCGCGTCGCTGAGCAGGCAGTCGGCTGAGTCGCCGTACGGTGTCGGGGCGATGAAGCCCGACTCGTCATGATAATACGACGAGTCCTGGTAGCCGGGATAGAGCATGTCGAGCAAGCCGTCGGTCAGGTAGTCGCCCGGCTCGTACGGCAGATTGCCCCAGACGCGATAAATGTTCCCAGTGTACAGATGCCGGGGGAACGTCCATCCCGCGTTGAAGTCGATCAGCAGGGCGACGGGCGTGATCATCGTGCCGGGTTGGCCGTTCTCGCGCACCCACCGCTGGGCCGCCTGCTGAATCCGCCCGATGGGTGAAAGCCTGTCGCCCTCGAACCAGCTCGACTCGAAGCCGACGAACAGGCAGTTGTACAGAATGTGACTGTAGAGCAGCCGCTTCATGAGGCTGAGGCTGGTTCCCTTGGTCGGGCTGTGATCGGCGGTGGGCGGTCCGTAGACCTTCCAGCCCCAGCGGTTGAAGACCGAGGCGTTCCCGAACCACGGGACGCCGTACTGTTTGCCCGCGCCGCGGATGAACGCGTAGTACACCTGTCCGTTCGGGAGCGCCTGGGCGGTCTCGGCTCCGATGGCCGCGTAGATGCCCTCCTTGATGAAATAGTGGCCGAAGTTGAGCGAAACGAGCGTCGACATGCGATTGCCCAGATCGTCGCACAGCCGCTCGAAATGGCGCTGGAAACTCAGGTACTGCTCGAAGCGGGCGGCCGACGCCGGCTGCATCTGCGGCGCGTACCCCCCGATGTACCGCCCGTCCTGTTCGCCGACGTCCATGCCGAGCCATTGGGGACCCAGTTTCGACTCGATCCTGGCGAGCGTTTCCGGGGGTACCTTGAACTGCCGCGAATAGTCGCCCGGTCCGGACCCTGGCACGTAGCCCCATACGTCGAACACGAATAATCCCTGCCGCCGGATCTCGTCGAGGACTTCATCGAGATTGCCGGCGAACAGGAACGGATACGCCGGCCAAAGCACCTCGCCGAGATCGTAAGTGCGGACGTACTTTTCGATCTCCTCGCGGTATCCGACGATGCGGTCTTTATCCATGGCGAAGCTGCGCAGGCTTGTGAACCGCGTCTGATTCCCGAACGCCGCCCAGTCCGGAGGCCGCACGTGCCGCCGCGCATCGTCCGGATGCTCGCGCGGGTTGAGCAGTGCGTCGTAGACGCGGCGGGGCGGTGCGTTGCGATCCGCCTGGGCGAAACCCGCCGTCAGTACGACTGCGATCAGCCAGCAGGACATGGCTGGGCCTTTCATTTGGGCGAGAAGACCTGGAACTCCGCCAACCGTGGTTCGTACCTTCCATCTCCCTTGCTGACGCGGAGTCGGACGAACCGCACCTCGGTCGGTGGGAAGCGAAGCGTCAGCGTCTGGCCGATCATCGTGCCCTCGGACAGCTTTTTCCAGGGATCGGTGTCGTTGGCTCTGCCCTCGACGACGAACTCCCGCGTGCGGTCGAGAATCTCGCACAGCCGGACGCGGTCGATTCTCGTCACCTTGCCCAGATCGATTCCGAGGCAAGCGGGCGGCTCCTTCAGGATGGCCCCCCAGGAGGTGTTGTAGTCATCGTCGAACGCGTGGTAGGGGGGATTGTCCTTGTCGCCGGCGCCGGTGCCCGATTGCCAGGCGTTTTTGTTCAAGGCGACGGAGCCCGATCGTGGCCGGGCGGCGGTGAGGTTTTGGGTGGGCCCTCCCATTTCGAGCACGACAACCGTGTCCAGCGCATTCTGTTTTTCCTTCGGCACGGTGACGGTCACACCTTCGTCGTTCTGCTGGAATGCGACCGCGTCGCCGTTGGTCAGGCGGGCGGACACCACCTTGGCTGCGGGGGCGGGCACGGTGACCTGCGCGTCTTCCCATCCGAGGACGTGCAGGTAGACGTTCGAGCCCTTGCGCGTGCTCACGCCCCAGTAATCCCGCGCGTAGGGCCCGCCCGCCGTGCCGTAGATGCTTTCCCCGTTCGCTCGGAGCCATTTGCCCATTTCCTTGAGTCTTTCGACCTGCAGGGGCTCAATGCTCCCGTCGGGCCGAGGTCCGACGTTGAAAAGCAGGTTTCCGCTTCCTCCGCTGCAGAGTACCAGGGCGTGGAGGCATTCCTTGAGCGACTTGATCCGGTCGTCCGGCTTGTACGCCCACTGGTCTCCGATGGTCATGCAGGTCTCCCAGGCCCGGTTGTTCGCCATCGATCCGATCTTCTGCTCCGGCGTATCCCAGTCGGCCGGCAGGCCCGCGCGGTTGTTGAGCAGGATACCCGGCTGAAGCGTGCGCAGCATCTTGAAGAGCCGCCGCGAGTCCCAGTCCTCGGCCGACCCGCCCAGTCCGTCGAACCAGATGATGTCGACCTTTCCGTAGTTCGTGCACAGCTCGCGCAACTGCCCGTGCATGTACTCGATGTATCGGCGATGGTTTTCGGTGCGATAGTCCGGGTGATGCCAGTCGGGCGGCGAATAGTACCAGCCGAGTTTCAGTCCGCCCCGATGGCAGGCGTCAGCCAGTTCCTTGCAGACGTCCCGTTTGAAGGGCGAGTTCGTGATCTTGTACTCGCTCAGCTTCGTGTCGAACATGCAGAAGCCGTCGTGGTGCTTGGTGGTGAAGACGAGGTACTTCATCCCCGCTTCCCTGGCGAGGGCGACCCACTCGTCGGCGTTGAACTTGACCGGATTAAACTGCTTGTAAAGGTTGTCGTAAACCTCGACGGGGACCTCGCCTCGCCCCTTGCGCCCAGGCCGTTCCGCATCGCGCGACCAGCCGATCTCCGTGCCCTTGATGCTCACCGGTCCCCAGTGGATGAACAGGCCGAACCTGGCGTCCTTGAACCACTGCATGTCCGCCGGCGAAGCCTGGAGATACTCGGCCTCGGGTCGCAGGCCCGGCGCCTGACAGCCGGTCTGGACCGCCATCAGGGCGGGTAGTGTGAGGACAGCCATGGCGATTGTCGAGCGAGCACGAGACGTTCGGCGGGTGGCGAGCATGGTCAACCTCCTCGATAGTTCCATTCTCAAAGCCGGGCGGCTTGCAGGATCCCAACGTGCGGTCGAGAGATGCGGATATCCTATGGCGATGCGGTCAAATGGCAAGGGGGCGCCCCGGGCGTTGTCGGGGCGTTGTCCGGTCGCCTCAGAGCACCATGATGATGTCCGGATGGGCTTTGAGGGATGTGAACAGCGAGGTGCGTTCCTCCTCGTCGGCGACAATCAAGGCAACCAGCAGGGAGCAATACTTCCCCGTGCGGCTGGTGTGGGAGAAGGTGACCTTGTGGCTGATGTCCATCATGACTTCAGCCACCGCCTGCCGCATCGCGGACTCGTCCGCCCCGATGACCTTGTATTCCCACGGGCAGGGGTAGTCGATGACGGGCTTGGCTTGGGGCCTAAACATCACGGCCGTTGCTCCTGTCTCCTTACTTCATGGTATGCAACCGCCGCCGCGCCAGCAATGAGGTAGTCCATCTACTTGTCCTGTTGGGCCGGGGATCGCCGAGTTTCGCGGCGTTTCCGAATCGGTGTACGTGCGGGTCACGAATCGGCAACGGCGGGCGGCGATGGCAGCCGGTCCTCGACCATGTTTCCATAAGTATCTGTCTGATAAATTGTTACGGTTCTCCGGGCGGGCTCGCCGAGGGAGTGACGTTGGCGAACGAGGTTGAGCGCGGCCGCCTCAACCGCTCTCGACTTGGAAAGTCCGCGGCGGGCGCGGTAAACTCCCGGGTCTTTATGAATGGGGGAGCGGGCACGATCGCCCGCGTCGTCCGACGGAGTCGCGACGACCCCGAGAACACTGACACCAAGCAGGATTGGGAGTGCGTCATGCTGGCGAATATCAAGCCCGGGCAATGGGTTACGATCAAGGTCACGAAGCAGCCGCGGGCCGAGTCCCGTCGCAAGACCCTGATCCGCATCTGCGAGAAGGATCCGGCTGTTCGGAAGGAGCGTCATCGTCTGAAGCGATCGCGGGTGGTCCGGATGGATCGCCGCGGCGGCCGTCTGTGGGCGGACCGACCGGCGCGGGTGGCGGCCGTCTGCACTTGCCCCGGCTCGACCTACAAGGTCTTCGCCTCGGTCGACGTGCTGCGCGAGCTGAATTGCATCGCCGGCAACGTCGAGGTCAAGCCCGCCTGACCCATCGGATCGTCGCAGCACCGGATCAACCGGTGCCTATGCCATGGTATAGTCGCTTTCGGGGGTAAGTTGCTGATCGAAC
>JAPKGY010000208.1 GCA_026647385.1 Phycisphaerae bacterium
AGCCGCGCGACCTGTACGCCCTGGGCCAGGTCGTGCTGCGCATCTGGTTCGACGGCGAAAGGCAGCCCAGCGTCGAGGCCCGACAGGCCTTGAACACCCGCATGGACAGCCACGAGGAGCGTATCGCGACACTCGATCGGCGGGTCAGCCAGCATCTGTCCGCGGTGACCGAAGCAATCGGCGGCCTGGAGAAGAAAGCACTGACCGGCGGCGATCTGGACCGGATGCGGCGGGATCAGGCCGCCTCCCTGGGCGAGGTATTGAACCTCATTCGCGTGCAGGGGGAGGAACTGGCGGAGTTCAAGACCGCCATCGGCCGCCGCTGCGACAAGGATTCGGGCGAGCTGCAGTCGCTGGTGGGCCAGATCAGCCAACGCATCGATGCCCAGTCCTCCCGGCTCGACGGGCTGCACGGCCGAGTCTCCGATTTCCTTGGCTCGATCGATTCCCGGTTCCACGAGCTGGGCGAGCGGTTTGCCGAGCGTTCCCAGGTCGAGGCCGGCCTGGCCGAGCTTCGTCGGAACCACGAGGTCCATGCCGCGGAGGTTTCCTCCCAGATCGAGGCAAACCGAAGTTCCATCCAGCAACTCATGGATGACGTGTCCGGACGCTTCCGGCGGACGCAGGAGCGTCTCGCGGGGCTCGCGGATGCGTCGGCCGACAAGACCGATCTGAACGAGTTGCGTTCGCGACAGGAACAGGAGTCGCGGGCCCTGTCGGAACGCATCGAAGCCCAGAAACTGGCCATGGAGGCCCAGTTCGAGCAGACCGTCGGGCGGTTGCTGGCGACGCAAGAGCGGATCGAGGCGTTGGCGGGTACCGTCGCTCGCGCGGAGGACCTGGAGCAGTTGCAGCGTCAGCAGGCGGAGGAGCAGAAGAAGGCCCTCGACATGTTCGGCGCTCAGCGTCGCGAAATCGAGTCGCTGATCCAGGCGACGAATAACCGGTACGATGAGATCGTTGCCCGTCTGGACGAAGTGCGGGCCCGGCACGAGGCCCTTCTGGGCGAACAGGAGTCGGCTCTGGTCGAATTACGCCGGAGCCATGAAGCTCACGCCGCCGAGGTGGTTCGCCGGATCGAGACCGGTCGCGATGCGGTCAAGAAGCTGGTCGGCAACGTCGTCGAGCGATTCCGCCGGGCGCATCGGCGTTTGGAGGAGATCGCGGCAATGTCGGCCGGCAAGGACGAGGTCAACGAGCTTCGGCTGCGGCACGAGCAGGATTCGCGATCGCTCGTCGAGCGTCTGGAAGGCCAGAAGTTGGCCATGGAAGCCCAGTTCGATCGGGTGCTCTGGCGGTTGCAGGAGACGCAGGCGCATCTCGACAACCTGTCTTCCGATGCCGCCCGGGCGGAGGATCTCGAGCAATTCCGACGCCAGCAGTCCGAGGATCAGGGCAAGGTCCTGGCGATCCTCGGGACGCAGCGCCGCGACCTGGAAACCCTGGCGGAGGCGACCAACCATCGGTGCGACGAGATTACCGCGCGCCTGGACGCCCTGCCGGCCGACCTCGCGACCACCGGCCAGATTGAAGCGGTCCGCGGCGAATACTCCGAACAGTTGAACAAGGTCCTGGTCGACCTCGAGAACCGCCGGGCCCAACTCGAACAGTCGATCCGCTCCGTGGCGGAGTACTGCGACCGGACCAACTCGGCCGTCAGCGCTCTGGCCGCCGAGGCCGCCACGGTCCAGGAAGTCGCGGAGCTCCGTTCGGACCAGGCTCAGAAGCTCGACGAACTTCGCCGGCATCTCACCGAGCAGGAGCAGACCCAGGTCAACCGGATGCATCTGCTCACTCGCAAGGTCAAGGACCACGCCCAGCGGGTGTCCGAACTCGAGGAGCAGAATCGCAGGCCGGTCCGCCTGGAGTTGGCGCCCAAGGCGGGGACCGAACTTGGACGGATCGTCGAGGCCGCCAACCAGCAGCATCTCTGTCTGTCGGACGCGGTCGAGCGGGCCGGAGCCATCGCTTCGCATCTGCATGAAGCGTCGTCACACGTGCAGGAGGTCATGAAGTGCTGGGCGGACAACGCGGACAAGGTCGAGGACCAATCGCGGCACCTCCGCGAGTCCGCGGAGACGGCCGCCCGCATTCTCGAGGCCATGCGGAAATGCCATTCCGCCCTGGACCGGAAACTGAATTCCCAGCGCTGGCAGCACGAGCTTGCCCGCGGGGAGGCCGTCGCCCAGAAACTGGAGAAGGCGTCCACCCAGGGCCAGGCTGTCGTGAAGCAATTGACCGCCGTTCTGCGTGATTTCGATCGGTGCCAGGAGTCCGCCGACGACTTTGCGGCGCGCACGAAGCAGACGCAGCAGACCGTTCAGGATATGACCCGCCAGGCCCAGCAGGTCGTGCAGCAGCTGTCGCGGCTGCTGAGCGAAGCTTCGTCGGTCGGCACGAAATTCGATCAGAATCTCAACCGCCGCAAGCAGATGCTTAATGCGGTCGCCCAGAACACCGCCCGGCTCATGGAGCTGATCGATTCGGCTCGTCATGCGGACGAAACCGGCAAGCCCTCGACCCGCGGCGACGCCGGCAAGCAGGGGGGGCGCAAGGCGGACAAGCCCGCGCGAGCGATCGCGGACGTGGAATGGCCGACCATTCGCGTACGACCCGCGCACGTGGGTTGATGGACGCGCAAACACTCGGGCTCGGACGCCGCATCGGCGACTGATTACCAAGCCCACCAGGGGGCAGGCCACGCGCCACGGACCTGCCCCTTTTGTTGCGCGGCCCGTGGTCAGGCGGAATCGGCCAGCTTGACGAGGGCTTGCGCGGTGGCTCCGGCATTGTTCAGCATGTGCATCAAGATCGGCGGGACGACCGAGCCGGTGCCGTATCGGGCGAGGCCCAGGAGCACGCCGCACACGAGAATATACGCAATACCGTACGAGTCATATTGCACGTGCAGCAGGCTCCAGAGGATGGTGGCGATCGAGATGGCGCCGGCCGGCCCGAGCCTGGAGGCGGCGATGCCCCGGTACATGAATCCGCGGAAAACGACCTCCTCGAACAAGGGAGCGACCAGAACGACCGCGAGCACGAGAAGGGGCATAAAGCCCGCCGTCTTGCACACGTCAACCATGAACGGTGGAACGACGTCGCGCCCGAGCAGGATCGTCACCGTGTCGCTGATCACCATGTATGCCGCCATCACCGCCAGCCAGAAAACCGTTTGCCTCGCCGTGGATCGGTTCAGGGCGAGATACTCCGCCGGCCGCCAGCCGCGCAAGTGGGTGATCAGGACGAGATAGGCGAAGCCAACCGGCAGCATCACGACGGACGACACGGAAACAAAGAGGCCGCTCATCGTGAACGCCTTCAGGGACTCCGCGCTGTTCATGGCGGCCGACCCGGTCAGGCCCGCGACCACACCGGCGATCAGGATCAGAACGAGGGTGACGATAAGTTCCAGAAGCAGGCCGAGCAGGGACCAGCCCAGTGTCGTCCATAGCCCCCAGGGGCGAGGGCACGGCTTCAGCATCGCCGCAGCAAGAGGGCTCGCCGCCATGTGAAACGGCGGTGGGGGAGCAACCAGGCGGGCGACGGGGATCAACGACGGATGGCGGGGAAGCGGCGTCGCGTTTCGCGTCTCCGCGGTCGGCTGGTTGTCTGGCAACTCGTCCTTCATCCCATGGCTCATCCGGAATGCTTGGATCAGTCGTTTTCCGCGGCGCAAGTCTACCCGCAGTCCCCTCCATTGCCTAGCCGCCGCGCCCGTCGACTTGCCTGCTGCGTTGCGATAACATATTCCCTTTTCGTCAGTCGTCCGGGGGGCGATTGTCTTTATTCCGACAACCGAGAGTGACGGGTGTACTATGACCGTACTGGACCACTTGCCGCCGACGTACGACCCCAGGGGGGTCGAGCCCCAGATCCGCAAGTTTTGGGAGGCTGGCCGATTCTTTCACGCCGAGCCTGCCGACGACGGCCGGCCGGCCTACACCATCGTCATCCCCCCGCCGAACGTTACCGGTGCCCTCCACGGCGGCCACGCGCTGAACAACACGTTGCAGGACATTCTGATTCGCTGGCACCGCATGCGCGGCTACAACACACTCTGGATGCCAGGTACCGATCACGCCGGCATCGCCACGCAAGCGGTCGTTGAACGCACCATCTTCGAGAAGGAGAAGAAGAACCGCCACGACCTCGGCCGGGAGGAACTGGTCAAGCGCATCTGGGAGTGGAAGGAAGCCTACGGCAATCGGATCATCGAGCAGCTCAAGCTCATGGGCTGTTCCTGCGACTGGGAGCGCACGCGGTTCACGCTCGACGACGTCTGCGCCCGCGCGGTCCGGCACACGTTCTTCCGTTTGTTCAAGGACGGGCTGATCGTTCGCGGCAAGCGGCTGGTCAATTGGGACACGCAGCTTCAGACCGCCGTCGCCGACGACGAGGTCTACCACGAAACCGTCAAGGGGCACTTCTACCACTTCAAGTATCCGGTGAAGAACCCCAAGCCCGGCGAGCCGCAGTTCGTTCACATCGCCACAACCCGGCCGGAGACCATGCTTGGCGATACCGCGGTGGCCGTCCATCCCGAACCCGACAAGGCCCTCGATAAGGCCGAGGCCGACCTGAAGCGGCAATTGGCCGAGGCGCCGGAAAAGGAACGACCCGCCATCCAGGCCCAACTCGACGATATCGCCGAGCGCCGCCGCACGACGTTGCCGACGCTGCTCAAGCTGCGGGGCATGGCCCGCGATGGCCGGAAACTGAATCTGCCGCTGGTCGACCGCGAGATCCCGCTGATCTGCGACGTCTGGGCCAAGCCCGAGCTCGGCAGCGGTTGCGTGAAGATCACGCCCGCGCACGACGCCAACGATTACGAGGTCGGCCAGCGGGCCAAGCTGCCCATGGTCAACGTGCTCACGCCCGACGGCAGGGTCGCCCGGATCGTCGAGCCCGACGGCTCGGTCAATCCGAACTCGTCGAAATACGAGGGTTTGAAGTTCGCCACCGAAGGTCGCAAGAAAGTCGTGGCTGACCTGGAGGTGCTCGGCTTGGTCGAAAAGATCGAGGACCGCCAGATCGACGTCGGCCACAGCGACCGCAGCAAGACGCCGATCGAACCGTTTCTGTCGGATCAGTGGTTTGTCCGTATGGGCGATCTGACTCCGGAAGAAGCCGCCAAAGTCGAAGGTCTCCGCGGCAGCGCCGGCCTCGCCCAGCTCGCGATGGAGATGGTCTGCGAAAAGCCCCACGCTTCGGCCGACGAACGCAAGGCCTGCGGCAAGGTCCACTTCTTCCCCGAACGCTACGCCAAGACCTACCTCGACTGGCTGGGCGAGAAACGCGACTGGTGCATCAGCCGGCAACTGTGGTGGGGGCATCGGATACCGGTATGGCGTCTTGGGTCCGGTCGAGGTTTCCCGCCACCCGGGCAATCTGTACCGCAACCTGATGGTGCTCTTGGGCTTGATGCGTTGAAAGACCTCAGCGTTGAGTACTGTGTGACACCAAATATGCACACTCAGCGGGTGGGGCAGCAACTCACGTCTGAGCAAGAAATGCTTTATGCGGAGAGTTCCCCCTATGTGTGTCTGAAGGATGAACCCTCTCCTCAAGACGTAGAACTCCTCGAACGGATGGGATTCGAGCGAGACCCCGACGTCCTCGATACTTGGTTCAGCAGTGCCCTGTGGCCGCACTCGACTTTGGGCTGGCCGGAGCAGACCCCCGAGTTGAAGACGTACTACCCCGGTTCGGTGTTGAGCACGGCCCGCGAGATCATCACGCTGTGGGTGGCCCGCATGGTGCTGACGGGCATGTACAACATCGGCCGGGTGCCGTTCCACGACGTGTACATCCACGCGGTGATTCAGGACGGCCAGGGCCGACCTTTCAAGAAGACCCTCGGCAACGGGTTCGATCCGGTCGACATCATCGAGGTGTACGGCGCCGATGCGTTGCGGTATACGATGGCCTCCATCACGACCGAGACGCAGGACATCCGCATGCCGATGAAGAAGGTCAAGCTCGACGATGGCCGGGAACTGCAATCGTCGGAAAAGTTCGAGCTTGGCCGCAACTTCTGCAACAAGGTCTGGAACGCCGCCCGATTCGCGTTTATGAACCTGGAAGGCGCGACCTCGAAGCCGATCGACCCG
>JAPKGY010000209.1 GCA_026647385.1 Phycisphaerae bacterium
GAACCTGGCCTGTTGGCGGGGAGCAGGACCGCAGTCAGATCCAAACCGATCCGTGTGATCCCGGGATCATGGTGGCGGCCGTGGGCTCGCTCCGGGGCGACGATCTCGTTCATGCCCCCGGTCGCCGCGGCGACCGGGAATCACGCAAATCACCGGGACGAGGATTGCGCCGGCGACCGACGTCGCGGGGACGCGGACAAACCGGGATCCGACGGAGGAGGCACCACGTCCCGCCGCGCGCCGAAATCGTCCGGCCCGACGCCGCCAGCGGATGCCTTTTCGTCCGCCGCGGGCGAGCGGCCGGGGGCCGGAATCGCATCCGGCGCCAACCGCAGTTCGAGCCGGGTCTGCACGTGCTCGCGCGACGGCTGCCACGTCACGTAGCTGGCGAGGGCAAACCGCTTCGAGAGTTTTGAAAACTGCCGAAGCAGATCCAGCGGGTGGACCTGGTCCGCCGGCGAGTTCGACACCGGCATCGGAATGTCGACGACCATCTCACGCCCGCGACGCTTGATCGTCAGACGGAGGCGATCGTCGTTCGCCCGAGTGATGATTCCATCCCGAAGTGACTGCATCGGACGTTCGGGCGCCAAAGGCCGGCCGTCGATCGCGATAATCTCGTCCCCGGGCATGAGCCGCCCGTGTGCGGGAAACTTCGGAATCGTCTGACTGACCAACACCACGCCGGCGGCTGTCCCCGTCGCCGGCCTGATCCCCAACTGAACCTGCGACCCGCCGTACTGCCGGCGCATCTGCCGCCACCACTGCGGCTCGAGCATCTCCGGATGGCTCCGCTCAACGTAACCCAGCCATGAATCGATCATCTCCGCCACCGCGCCCGGCTGCGCCACGAAGACCATCTCCGGAACCCGCCGGGGCGAACGCTCGCGGCGCATCGCCTGCTGGATGGCGTCGGCCGGCATCAGCGGCGTCTCGCCCCGAAACGCCCGCACGATCTGGCGCACGGTTTCCCGGTGGGTGGCCACCACCAGCTTCTGATCCGCGACCGTCCAACTCAACTCCACCGATTCCAACAGGTCCCGGACCGTCCCCGCGGGCAGGAGATTCACCAGCGGGATGCTGCGGATGATCGTCGCTTCGTCCGCGGCGCTGAGCGTCTCGGAGTGAATCGCGACCCGGCTGTTCGGGCCGGCCGGCAGGTTCGCCAGACGCAGCAGATTGGCCGCCATCTCCTCCAGCGTCCCGTCGACGATCTCCGTATCGTCCACGCCCACAAGGAGGGCAAAAGTGGGCATGAGAATGGTATCCTGGTCGCGGGCCGCGCCCCGCGGTTGCACCGGCAGGCGGCCGATCATGAACACCGTGTCGCCCTTCAGATGGCTCACCAGGCCGGTCTCGATGACGTTCGGCTGCATGCCGAGTTCCAGGACCTGGAGATAGAACGATACCGCCCCCTGTGGCCTCGCCGATCGCAGGTGCCGCAACTCCCCGGCATAGTCGACCGGATACGTCCACGCCGCCACCGCCGACGACGGCAGAAACAGCATCATGTCCACGGGCGGCTCGTGCGCGGCCGGCATCGACGTCAACGGCGTCACCCGCCGGCCCGTCGTCTCCATCACCAGCCCCCGCGCGCTGAGCTGCACCGACATCGCCGTCGCTTTCAGTTGCGGCCCGAGCAGCGACCAACCGGCCGCCGACGCCTCCGCCACCGCCCCGCTTCGGAGATTCGAGCCGATGTAGAGAAACGCCCGGGCGCCCGGAGGCACCTCGTTCGCCCGCTCCCGAAACTCCGCGAGGTCCGCCAGACACACCCCGCGGTCACTCTCCAGCAACTTCAGCGTGCGCGGATAAAGATCGTGCTCCCCCTTGAACCGCCCGACCACGACGATGCGATCGTCACAAACCAGCTCCTGGTTTCGGCCGAGCCGGTACCGCCGCACCCGCTCGCCCTGCCGGGTCGCCACCCTGCTCGGTGCCAGAATCTGCTCCAGCAGAGCGACGTCCGCCGGTTCAGCCAGCAGAATCGCCGCCGACAAATCCTCCCACCGATCGGCCGCCACCGCGATCCGACCGCTCAGCAGCAGTTCCACCACGCGATCGTCCTTGAGCCCCAGCGCACCGGCGAACAACTGCCGCCACCCCTTGTCCCCCGCGACCTGGCCTTTCTTGTCGGACTTGACCTGGGCCATCAGCCACGCCAACACCTCTCCCAGCGCTTCGCCCGCCGGCGTGTGACTCAGCCCCGCCGCATCGCGAACTTCCAGGAAAAGCCGGGCGTCAACCGGTACCCCCGCCGCCAGCGCCCCCGCGCGCAAAGACGCGTCGGGCGCGTCGGCGGCCATCGCCAGGCCCGCGCAGGAGGCGACTACACCCAGCATCCACCCTGTGAGCTGATTCCGCATGATTCCGCTTCAACCCGCGACAATCAGAGCGCGTCCGGAGTTGTTGGCGCATTCGGCGAGGAAGGCTCGACCGCCGGCGACTCCGGCGTCAGACCGTTTTGCGTCGAGGTCTCGGCCGGGAGAATGTCCAGATCGCTGATCAGCTTGTTGACCATCTGCGGAGATAGTTCCGGATGCTTCTCCCGGTACTCCGCCACCAGCCGGTCCTGCGCGCCCTGCAGGAGAACCCGCACGAGCGTCCCGATGTCCTCGTAGCTCTGCTTCGTACCCGCCACCGCGTTCTGCGTGCCTTGTACGAGCGGATTGATCAAGCCATCGAGGTACGGCAACGCGTCCATCTCCGGCGTCCGGGCCAGCTCTTCCTTTTCCTGGCTGGACAGCGGGCGATCGGTCAGAATGAGCAGGTTGTTCTGCACTTCCTTCGGGGCCGCCTGCAGCTTGGAGAGGATCACGCTCTTGGGACCCGTGCCCTGGACGAACATCAGCGTGCCCAGGGTCAGGGCGAGCACCACGCCGGCCGCCGCCGCCGTCGGGACGCCGATCCGCCACACCATCCGCCGTCGGACCGCGGACCGACCCGCCGGCACCGCCGCCGACCGATCCCGCCGGGCCGCCAGAACCCGATCCGCCAGAGAACCGCTCGGGCGAGGTTCACACGCATCCAGACGGATCACGTCGCCGCACGCCTCCACCACCGCGAGATGATTCTGACATCGCGCGCACTGAATGACGTGGGCGTGCAGCTCCGTCTCGAGCGACGCCGACAACTCGTCGTCGAGATAACGGTCGAACAACTGTCGGGCATGCTGGCAGGTGATCATGACGCGGCTTCTCTCAATGCTCGGATCCGTGAAGTATCCTGGACCATTTCCGCGAGCGACTCACGCAACTTCGCCCGGGCCCGGTGCAGATGGCTCTTGGCCGTCGCCGCCGGTATCCCCAACGCTTTGGCGATCGCTTCGCAGCTCATACCCTCGCGATAGAACAGCAACACCGCCGCTCGCTGCGGCACGGAAAGCCGATCCACCGCGCTCCAAATCTCATCCTTGAGCCGACGTGCCTCTTCGCTCTCAGCCACGCGGTCGGCGGCATCCGGCTCCGTCGAAGGCATGGCCGAAAAATCCAAATCCCCCGTCACACTCTTGCGCCGCCGGATCCGGTTCAGGCAAAGCCGATACGCGATGGTGAACAGCCAGGTGCTGAATCGGAACTCGGCCGAAAACGTGTCCAGCGCGTCGAACGCCCGCAAAAAGGCTTCCTGGCAGATCTCCTCCGACTCATGATGGTCCCGAAGAATCCGCCACACGAACGCGAACAGCCGATCCTGATGAGCCTCGACCAGGACGCGCGCAGCCTCCTCGCACCCGCTACGGGCTTGGGTCACCAGCCGCTTCTCCGCGCGCCGGGTCAGCTTCCCTGCCATCTGCTCTGTTGATTGGCCGGCAAACATGGCACACCCAATTATACCAGACCCCAAACTGCCCGGTTGCATCGCGCCGCTGGCAGCCGCAACCGGGTCCGGATAAGATCATACACGACGACCGCCGGACCCGCGGCCGCCAGGGAATACATCGGCACAATTCCTTGCTGGATCAACACTTATGGCCAAGAAGCCCCGCCAGACCGATCGCCGCATCCTCAACAAGAAGGCCCGCCACCATTTCCATATCCTTCAAACCGTTGAGGCGGGAATCGCTCTGCTGGGGACCGAAGTCAAGAGCCTCCGGGCTGGCCAGGCCCAGCTCACGGATGCCTTTGTACGCATAAGAGGCTACAAGGCAATACTTTACGGATGCCAGATCGACCGCTACCCGCCCGCCGACCAGCAGAACCACGATCCCTTGCGAAATCGCTCGCTGCTCCTGCACCGCGGGGAGATCCAGAAACTGACCGTCCAGGTCAATCAGCCGGGAGTAACCCTCATCCCCCTGAGCATCTATTTCAATGCCCGAGGCCTGGCCAAGGTCGAACTGGGGCTGGCCATCGGCAAAAAGCGTTACGATAAGCGCCAGGAACTTCGCAAGAAGGATCACGTCAAGGAGATGAGAAGAGCAACCTTCCGTCGCAACCGGTAGGAAACCCCCGCAGGCGCGCCGTTTACCCGCCGCCGTTGAGCCCGAAGTTCCGGGAGATCCCCGTTTTCGGCCCCTCCAAGCGGTTTTTTTATCGCCCCCCGTTTTCGATGTCAAAAACGCGGTTTTGGGGTAACTTCGGTTTAGCCGCGACCCGAAGGGGCGCGTTCTCAAACGCACCCCTCCTTCGCGTCCGTCACCGCCGGGCCGCTTGCGCCTTCTGCTCCCGGAGCCGTTTGGCCATCGCGTCAATCAGGGGCTCCGCCTTGGCGCGATCGCGCGCGTTCGTCTTGCTGAACAGGACCTTGTTCCAACCGTCGCTCTGTTCCGGAGCCAGCGGCTTGAACGGTTCGCCGACGTTCATATTCGGATTGCCCCCGCCGCCGAGGTTGCCCTGCAGGTTGCGGAAGTTGCTGATCGCGTTGTCCACGAAACGCTGACGATCCTTCGGCGGCGTGCGGTTGAACTCTTCCGCCAGAACCATGACCCTCTCCCGGGCAACGTCGAACGTCGCATCGACGAAGACCTGTCGCTCCTGCATCGACATGCTGCGCAGCGCCCGGTTGAGGTCCTCCATCCCCTTGGGCGTATTGAACTGCTGGTAGACGCCGACCAGGTATTCCTCGCGTCGGGGGACCGACAGACGGCCGTAGCCGCGCGGATTCCCGAGATAATCGGTGACTTCCTGGGCGGCCACCTTGTCCACCGGAGGCGGCGGGATCGTCGTCAGTGCGTAATACGCCCACACCAGCCCGGCGATCAGCGCCGCCGACCCCACGCCGACCAGGATTGTGTTGCGCGTGCGCGGGGATATGCCGCTGAACAGCGATCCGCCGGAGGATTTCTTGCCGCTCTTTTTCGTTTTCGTACTCACAGGCCTCTCGACCTCACACCACAACCGGGAACCATCAGCCACGTCGGCCGATGATCGACGTTCCCACCGTGCTAATTACTCTGAACGTGCGCATCGGCATAGAGAGTATTCCACGAATGGGCCATGGACTCGCCGCCGTGAAACGGCTCGTAATCCGAGAGCATACGGTATCGCGAAAGGAGCACGTTGGGCAGCGGCGGAAGATACGGCATCTCCTTGAACGAGAGATGCCGGCCATTGAGCCGGCTCTCCCATTCGTAGCTCAGCCCTTCGCTTTCGTGGTAAGTCGGTTTTGCATCGGGACCGACCATCAGGGTGTTCGCATCCGCCGGGCAGCGGTAGACCTCCGTCTTGCCCCTCAGTTCGGTCGCCAAAGCCTCGAACAACGGGGGTCTCTGGTCCGCCGACGGCCGATGCCGCTCCTGGGATGGCAACCGACACACCCAGGGGAACCGATCCCGGTTCGTCTGGAGGTAGGCCTGCACGCCCTGCCCGATCGTGGCCAGATTCTTCTGGCACGCGGTCCTGCGACTCAATCGCCGGGCCTCGCGGAACGCGGGCATCGACAGGCTGACCAGCATGCCCATGATGGACACGACAACCAGGAGTTCGATCAGTGAGAATCCGCGACTCTTGCTCACGGCAACGTGACTCCTCCGACGATCGACCCCGGAGACCAGTTGTCGCTCTGCACGTGCATATCCGCGTAGAGACAGTTCAGCGAACCGCGCCGCGCGTCGCCGCCGTGGAACGGCTCGAAATCCGAGACCATCCGCTGTTGCGACGGCTTGACC
>JAPKGY010000021.1 GCA_026647385.1 Phycisphaerae bacterium
GGCCGCGTCGCAAGGGGCCAAGGTCATTGCGACGCCGGAAGGATTCCTGGAAGGCTATGTCGGTAACGATAAGCGCACGCCCGGCCTGAACCGCCAGGCGTATCTCGCTGTCGGAGAGGCGGTCGACGGCCCCATGCTGACCCGCGTCGCGACGCTGGCACGGGAGCTCAAAGTCTATCTGCTGATCGGATTCGCCGAGCGCCGCCGGGAGGCGATGTTCAACTCCGCGGTGATCTTCTCGCCCGCCGGAACCATGGTCTCCCACTACTCGAAAAGCCACACCGCCGCGGATGAGCCTTTCAACGACAGAGGCGCCGGGTTTCCAGTGGCCGAGACCCCGTTGGGGCGGTGGGGCACGCTCATCTGCTTCGATCGGCAATTGCCTGAAACCGCGCGCGCCCTCGCTCTGCAGGGAGCGCAGTTCATTCTCGTGCCCTCGTGGGGCGGATACGGCGAAATGAACGACATGATGATGCGCGTCCGCGCTTACGAAAACGGAGTGTGGCTCGCCTTCGTCCATCCCAAGCGCTGTCTCATCATCGATCCGCGCGGTACAGTCGTCGCTTCCAACCGCGGCGAGAACGACCAGATCGTTATGGCGACGGTCACACTCCCCGGCGATCACCGGCAATCCCTGCTCGAGTATCGCCGGCCGGAACTCTACGGCGAATTGGTCAAGCCTCGCAAGTGAACGCCCAGGGTCTGCCGGCCGGGATGAGTGCACCCTGCTGCTCCTGTCCGGGTGTGGAACGGCGCTTCCCTTCTGGCAGGGACGGCGAGACGCCCTCTCCCGGTAAGCGCGTCCGAGACCCTGCCCGGTGCGTTGGCACACCCCTGCTCCCGCCTGAGCCGGTTTCCTCCTCCCGGCTAGATCCAATCCTGGAATTCGGCCTTGTTGTTGCGCCTCAGCGCGCGTTGCCGGAACGCCTCTTCGTTCAACTCGACGCCCAACCCCGGCCCTTCGGGCCTTGCCGCCATGCCGTTCTTCACCTCGGGCGGGTTCACCGCCAGCGCCAGCACGCCGCCGCCGGGCCCGCCCATCGCCGCCTCGCTCGTCAGAAAGTCCATGATTGAAAGCCCAGCGTGGATCGACGACATCGTCAGGTGAATGCCGCCCACGTTGTGAGTCGCCACCGGAATCCTGAACACCGCTGCTATCGCTGCGATCTTCATGAACGCCGTAAGACCGCCGCAGAACGCGATGTCGGGATAGATGTAATCCACCGCCTGTTCCTTCAGGAAGGGATAGAAACCCTGCGGCATCTCGCACTTCTCGCCCGTCAGCAGCGGCACCCTGCACTCGCGCTTCAGCGCCCCCACCGCAACCGTATTTGTTCTCGAGCTCGGCGGGCGTCGCCGGACGCCACGCCTCAGCCCGACCCGCAACCGTCAGAACGCAGGCCGCCAGCCCCACGCACCCACCCCAGGTGAATCCGCCCCCAATCTCCATGTTCCTCTCGCCCCCGGATATTGACGCGTGCGCTCAGGCGCAGGCATGAATGCACCCATTATAAGGTCGCCATTTACCGGGCGAAGCCATCCGGGGCGGTTGCATTCGGCGTTCGCGATCAACCCGCCGGCCGGACCCGAAAGACTCGTCAAACGCAAGCGTGCACGTCTGCGTCGGCTTCGCCCGGGAGACCCGGTACGCTCCTCGACCCGGAAAACGCCAACCGTTCAGACAATCGCGCGATGCGACGCCAGCATCTCCCTCCGCGCCCGTAAGCCTTTTTTCACCAACAGCTTATGGAGCAACGGCCGGCGGCATTGCTGCGGTGGGAAGGACGGTAAATGCCGAAAGGAACACGCGGCATAGCCCGGGCGAGGGGGAGTTGCCCCCTGTCGGTGAAGCAGATTGGCAGCAAGCGAGTCGTCACAGGTGTACCCCGAAGGCATCTGATCAGGTGGGAGGCCTGGATCAGGGCGACAGGGATGGGTTCAAGGAACGGTCAGAATCGGCCCGGTGTCATAACCCGGTTTGCGGGGGGCCGGCCCGGAGTTTCAATTGAGCGTTGCCGCTTTTGCCAGTAGAATCTTCTTCCTTGACTGACGGGTCGCGAGATCGCCGGACACGAAACACGGGAACCGTTCTCATGAAGGACAACCGCGGGCACGTGGCCGTCGCTGCCTGGTTCGGCGTACTGTCGCTCCAGGTCCATTGTGTTTTCGGCGCGACGTATCAGGTGGGGCTTGCACCGCCCACCACCAAGGTCATGATCCAGGGAGCGGCCCGGGGTTGGCCATTCGAGGGATGGACCGCCGATCACTACGACCTGTACCTCGCGCGCGGCGAGCACGAGGCCATGCAGATCGTCGTCATGGCCAGCGAGGCTTTGACCAACGTGCGTGCCTCCATTTCGGTCCCGCAGGAGACGCACGGCGCGGGCCCCCTCGACGGCGAGGCGGTCGCATGGCTGGTCGGCCATGTGGACGTGTTCGACGATCCGTACTATCCGGTCGACTCTCCGTCGTACCTGGCTGGTTACCACGGCTGGTACCCCGATCCGCTGCTGACGTTCACGAATACCTGCAACATCAACGCCGGCGACCGGGTGGCATTCTGGATCGACGTGGCGGCAGAGCGGAGCGCGGCGGCCGGCGACTACCTCGCGACGATTAACGTCACCGCCGACGGCAGCGTGAGCACCAGCATCCAACTGAACATCCACGTGTGGGATTTCGAGCTGCCGTTGAGGGTATCGCTGCCGACGGCGTTTTCGCTGAATGAGGTGCTGACCGTCGACCCCAACGGCGGGCCCAAGCCCCTGTACGGCGCGGACTGGGTCGCCAAGGGGATCGCGCGTCAATTCTACGATCTGATGTTGGCACGCCGGATGGGCGCGGCCCATCTGTATGGGGGGCCCGACGGCGCTTCCGAGGAACCCTTCGCCAATATCGCCGACTGGGTCGCGCGGGGCCAAAGTGCGGTCAACCTGAAGAACATGGGGAAGAGCAACCCCGCCAACCTCAAGAGAGTGACGGAGCTGGCGAACATCGTTCCACAGGTGAGCGCGGCCGGCCTGCTCGGCCTGTCTTATGTGTACGGCTACGACGAGGTTGGGTCGAGCTATTTCATTGCGATGCGCGACATGTTCAACCAGGTTCATGCCAGCTATCCCGGCCTGCGGACGATGACGACGGCCAAGGACTCCAGTTTCGGCAAGTCGACGAATCTGCGATCCGCGGTCGACATCTGGGTCCCGCAAATCGATGTTTACAACCAGACGGAAGCCCGCCTGCTTCGCGACGAGGGCAGGGAGATGTGGTGGTACATCTGCGTCGGACCCTCCCGTCCGTATCCCAACTTCTTCGTCGAGTACCCGGCGATCGAGCCTCGACTGTTGATGGGCTTGATGGCCTACAGGTATCAGCCGGGCGGGTTCCTCTACTACAGCGTGGCCAAGTGGCTGTCTTCCTCCTGGCATGGACCGATCACGTCCGGGCCGTACACGACTTGGGATCCGAAGTGCGGAGACCGCAACAACGGCGACGGCAGCCTGTTCTGCGCCGGGGCCGACGGGCCGCTGCCCACCGTTCGGTCGGAAAACATCCGCGACGGACTGGAGGACTACGAGTACCTGAAGCTGCTGGAGGACCTCGTCGAGACGATCCAGGCGGGTGGGCCTCCAACGCCGCAAGAGAGTGCGTGGATCGCTTCCGCCCAACAACTGCTGGCTGTGCCGTCGAGTCTCGTCGGCTCGCTGACCGTTTACACGCGGGATTCGGCGGCGCTGGAGAACTATCGCCGACAGTTGGCTTCAGCCATCCTGGCCGGCAAAGAGCTGATCCCCCCGCCGCCCGGCGACCATGACCACGACGGCGATGTGGATTCCGCGGATCTGGATGCGTTTGAAGGTTGCGCCCTGGGTGCATCCATCGAGCAGACCGATCCTGCCTGTGCCTGGGCTCGACTCGACGGGGATGAGGACGTGGACTTGTCCGACTTGGGCGTCTTCCAGCGCTGCTACAGCGGCGAGAACAACCCCGCCGACCGGAACTGCGCGAACTAAATGACCGTGCGCGATCCTGGGACGCCCATCAAAACGAAAAACCGCGCGGGTCGCCGCGGCGACCTGAAGCCCTGGACACGCGACTCGCCGCAAAGCGGCTCTGTGCGAGCATATGCCCGCATCGCGCGTCAAGGGAAGCCCGCGGCTCTTTAATGTCGCACGATCGAGCACGGTCCCAGAGTGGCGTTTCCGGCAAGCGAGTTTTGTTTCGTTGCGGCCTCAGGCGGACCGCCTTTTTCTGGTCCGCAACCGAAAAGGGACCTTTCGGGCAAACAGGCGCGCAGATCGCATCGCTCCTTCGCCGTACGGTTCCATACTGACGGCCGATGATAATGGGGCCGATGACGGTTTTGGCGGTTCCGTCATGAATCGCGTTGAGTGGCGGGCGATGCTTGGAAGTAAACGGATCGGCACCTCTGCCGGCAGGGTCCGGACGCATCCGGCCCCCCTGACCCCCGCGTCGAACGGCATGCGGTTGGCGGCCAAGGGGGTATCCCCCGATCAACGGGCATGTGAAGATTCCGCAATGGCGTCGCAAGCGATAAACGGCTTCCAGTCAATGGTTTACGCAATCAAAGCCGGTGAAATCCGGCCTGTCGCCGCGGATTCCGGCCGGCCGTGGCGGTATTGACGCGCATAACCGAGCCCCGGCGCTGTACAATAGGAGGACCAAGCCCAGGGGCTGGAGCCAGGTCAGGTTGATGGGGAATCGGCGGATCTCGCCGGCGCATCTCAGGCCTGGTGTGAGTCGGGGCGCGGATCAATCGCGGAGTCGGATCGTCAAAGCAAGTCAACGTACCGCCGACACTGAGGCGGGGAGGAGAAAGCGTAATGAGACACGCATGGAGCGGCGGTCGCGGCGGTGTGTGCGTCTTGTTGGGCGGCGCGATACTCGGCATCGGATGCACCATCGCCAATGGTGCGGTAACGCTTCTTGGGGTCCAGTACCGACCGGACCAGTTGTTTCCCGAGCACGACTGCTTCTGGCGCGAGTCGCAGTATCCGGCGTCGTGCAGCCCCAGCGCGCCGGGCGCCCACGTACACGTGTTTCTGCGGAACACCGGCGGCTCCGCGGTCACGATCACGGACGCGATGTTTGCGGGCTTCAGCCTCAAGGAAATCCTGGTCCTGCATTACCAGGTCGCCAAGCGTCAACCTGCCAGCATCTGGCTGGACAACCTGACGCCGAGCCAGTTGCAGACGCTGCTCAACGCGGGGGAGCCGGTCTGGTGGAAGGCCGACCCCGCCACCATCCCGCCGGGCGGCACCGCCCAGGTCGCGGTGCGGCTGCGGTCGGTCCCGGTGATCCCGAGCATTAGCATGGAGGTTATTACCTCTGCAGGCAACGTGTCCGCGACGATCCCCGTCGAGGCGGCGGCCCCCCAAGTGGCGGGCGTGGGCTTTTCGTCGGACCTGACGAAGGTGCATCTCTACTGGCGGCGTGGCGGCGGCGATGCTCCGACCGCGGTGCTGATGGACGGGACGGACGTGACCGCGAACACCACCACGGTCAGCGATCCGGCCCTGGGCATCGCGGTATCGGTGTTCCAACCGGTCCAGCCGCTCGGAGCCAGCTCCTATCACGTGTTCCAGGGGGTGTACGCCGACGGCAAGAAGGCGTCGGCCGGCGTGCGGGCGTGGGTGAACAAGTTCCTGTACGGCACGTGGGGCGGACCGGATGCCATTGATGAGCCCTCCGCGCGGGCGTCGCTGATCGATCTCACCAACCATGGTCTGAACTCACTCGTCATGAACGGGTCCGCGGTAACCGGGATCCTGCAGTGGTCCCCGTCGGGCCGGCAGTTCGTGGCAAACCAGGGTTACGGCTTCGTCATCGACGATCCCGGGAAATGGGCCGCGGACAAACCATTCATGTGGTTTATCCGCGACGAACCGGACTGGGCCGATTCCCGGCTGGACAATATCCCCACGGACAAGAAGATCGGCGGCCTCGCCCAGATGTGCCTCCAACGGGGCGAGGAACTGCGGGCGGCGGACCCGACCGTCCCGACCACGGTCAACATCAACGCCTACTCCAAACCGTACTGCTGGTACAACTACGGGCTGGTCCCCGACGTCTTCATGACCGACCCCTATTACCAGGCGCGCATGCGGGAGGCTTACTGGTACTATCCCACCCGCATTCCGCTCTACCAGAAGGCCACGTACATCTACGCGGTTGCCCAGTTGGCCCAGTCGAGTTGCGAGCCGAACCCGCTGCACATGGTTCTGTACTCGTGCCAGTGGCGGGACGACTCCGGGGCGGTGTTCCCGTTCCCGACGCCGCAGTCGAAACGGATCGAGGTGTACTACGCTCTGGCCGGGGGCGCGAAGGGACTGTCCTACTGGTGGTGGCCCGCGGGCCGTCCATCCAACGGGCTCGCCGACGGCGGGCCGGATGCCCTGGCGCTGTATAAGGAAATGGGCCTGCTGGGCAACGAGATCAAGACGGCGGTGCCGCTCCTGGTCGCGAGTCACCCGGTCAGCCTGACGACGCAGGCCACCACCGGTGTGTGGGTGCGCTCGCTGGCGGTCGGCTCGGACACGATCATCCTTCTGGCGGTCAACGACCAGTACCTCAACGACGAACAGGGGACCCACTACACGCCCGTCACCAACGCGAGCGTGAACCTGACGCTGCCCGCCTGGATGGCCTCGGCGTCGGCGTTCGAAATCTCCGCCAGCGGGACCAGCGACCTCACCGCGCAACTCACCGGGAACCAGTTGCAGATCGATCTCGGCACGCTGGACCTGACCCGTATGATCGTCGTCACCGGCAACGAGCAACTGCGGACGACGATCCAGCAGCGTTACGAAGACCAGGTTCAGGCCGGCGTCTGCGCGTTCGCGCCGGAGATCTGCACGCAGGAGATTCCGCCGAGCATCACCGAGCAACCCAAGCCGCGCACCACCTGTGCGGGCACGACGGCGACGTTCGGCGTGGGCGCCTGGGGCCCGGGAACGCTCGCATACCAGTGGCAGAAGAACCAGGTCAACCTGGTCAACGGAGGGCGATTCTCCGGTGTGACGACGAACAGCCTGACGATCACCTCCGCCGCGGACGGCGACACGGGGAATTACCGCTGCGTCGTCAGCAACGCACACGGCAGCGTCACCTCGGATGAAGCCTCGCTCACCATCATCGGGTGCAATCCCGGATGCATGTCGAACCTGGGGTTCGAGTCCGGCTTCACCGACGGGATCGGCAACGGCTGGACCAAGTTTGTCAGGATCGGCAACGTGACCTGCTCCGAGGAAACCACGGAGGTTCACGGCGGCGTGCGTTCCCAGGAAATCTTCTCGCCGGGCAAGAACAACGACGGCGGCGTCTACCAGCAGTTCCTGGCAACGCCCGGCCAGCCTTACACCGTGAAGGCCTGGATCAAGGTCCGTTCGGGCCAAACGTCGGGCAACGCGGAAGGGTTCTTCGGCATCGACCCGACCGGCGGGACGGACCCCAACAGCGCCCAGATCCTGTGGGCCTCAAAACCCTGGGAGTACTGGAGCCAGGATACCTGGTCGGTGACGGCCCAGAACACGGTCATCACGGTCTACCTCCGCGGCCGGGCGACCCGGCTGAACCAGACCGCGTACATCTGGGTCGACGACGTTGAACTGGCGCCGGGGGCGCCGACCGACCTGGCCCCGCTGGTCTTCAGCTCGACCAGCATCCGATGGCGCTGGACGGACCTGGCCATCGAAACCGGCTATCGCGTCCAGGATTCCAGCGGCGCGGACAAGTCGGGGCTGCTCGCGCCGAACACGGCCCAATGGACCGAGCCCGGGCTTACGCCGAATACACCGTACACGCGTCACGTACAGGCCATCAACGACTGCGGCGAGTCGGAGCCCTCGGCGGGGCAGACCGCGCGCACGCTGTCGGCCCCACCGGAAGCCGACAGCGTGACGCCGAGCGCCGGGTCCGTATGCACGGGCGGCGACATCGAGTGGACGGCGGTCGGCGGGTTCGGGCCGGGCACGGTTCAGTACTACCGCTATGCCTGGGACCAGAACGCCACCTACGAATGGGCGGGCACCGAGCCGCAATGGTCGAGCGGCACGCTCACGACCTCGGCGACCGGCCCCGGCACCTGGTACCTCCACGTACAGGGTTACAACGCATCACACGTGCCGAACGGCACCTATGACTACGACGTCAACGCAGGCCAGGGAGCCGTAGCAGCCGACCTGGACTGTGACGAGGACGTGGACGGCGCCGATTTCGATTTGTTCGATCCGTGCTTCTCGGGGCCGGCGGTGAACGCCGATCCCGGCTGCGAGAACCGGGACTTCGACCTCGACCAGGACGTCGACATGTCGGACTTCGGCTTCTTCCAGCGCTGTTACAGCGGCGAGGACAACCCGGCCGATCCGAATTGCGCGGATTGACCTTGACCCCACCCTCGGGATGGCCCGCGAAGTTGCGGCGTGCGGTCGCGGCCTCAACCGCGGGTCGCCCTCAGGATGATGGAACCCGCGGCTGCGGGCCTGGCCCGTCGCTTCGACGCGGCGGCGACCAGGCTGCTCCGGGCTCTGAAACAGGTTCGCCTGAACTGTCACGCACCCGGTGAGAGAAGCCGCCGACGCCGGGCGTGGCGACCTGAAACAAGCCGGTGTATAATGGTTTCCCTCGAACGGCCGACAGCCTGGTTCGGACCGGCCGCTGCGTTGGCTTGCTGAGCCAAGGGACGGAGGAAGGCGGAGCGGCGACCTTGCGCTACGAAGCCGTTTGGCCCCAATTCCTCGCGATCGAGGTATTATCCGCTGACCGCGATCGTTGGGCTCATTCTCCTGAATCGACGTAAAGTCAAGACGCGCGCTGGCTGATGCTTCCGTGGAGTGACCCGCCATGCTTCTTCCGGACGTTGACTTTGGCCCCAATCGTCGAAACGTGAACGGATGGACTCGCCTCAGCCTCCTGTTGGGGGGTTGGCTTTTCGTGCCGCTTGCGGTCGTGGGCTGCCAGCCGGGCCACAAGGAAGCCGGGGGGCCTTTGCCGCCGGCGACGGTTCTGGTCAGCCGGCCGATCGTTCGCGAGGTCACCGAGTACATGGAGGCCACGGGCAACACGTCGCCGCTGGAGTCGGTGACCGTCCAGGCCCGGGTAAGGGGTTTTCTGCACAGCATGAACTTTCAGCCGGAGCAGCGCGTCCAGAAGGATCAGCTGCTGTTCGTGATCGACCCGCGTCCATTCGAGGTCGCGCTCGCGCAGGCCCAGGGCCAACTGCAACTTCGCGAGGCGCAGGCGAAGTTTGCCGAGTACGACCTCAGCCGGATCACGAAGCTGGGGGCCCAGGACGCCGCCGCCGAGCGGGAACAGCGAGAGTCGCGGTCCAAGATGGAGGAAGCCCAGGCCGCCGTGGTCATCGCCCAGTCGGCCGTCGATGAAGCCGCGCTCAATCTGGACTTCGCGCACGTCAAGGCCCCGATCGCCGGCCGGATCAGCCGCAACCTCGTGGACGTCGGGAACCTCATTAATCCGGGCCAGGACCAGTTGGCGACGATCACCAATGATGATTCGGTCTACGCGTACTTCAACGTGAGCGAACAGGACGTGCTGAGGCTGCAGCGGACGTACGGCACCGTCCGGCGTCAGGCTGCTTCACAGCCCGGCACACCGCCCCCGTTGCGGATACCCGTGTATCTTGCGCTCATGGACGAGGATGCGTATCCACACGTCGGCTCGGTGGATTACGTCGATCCACGCGTCGATCCCGCCACGGGGACGCTTTCCGTCCGGGCGATCTTTCCGAACACCGACGGTTTTCTGCGGGCGGGCATGTTCGTGAGAATCCGCATTCCGGTGGGCAAACCGCATCCCGCGCTTCTCGTGGCCGAGCAGGCCCTGGGCATGGATCAGGGACAGTATTACCTGCTGGTGGTCGACGGCCAGAACAAGGTCGGATATCGCCGCGTGCAGGTCGGCGTTCCGGAACGGGGTTTGCGGGTCATTACGGAAGGCCTTGGCGAGCACGAGCAGGTCATCGTGATCGGTTTGCAGCGCGTCCGGCCGGGCGCGACCGTTTCGCCCCAGCTCGTGGCGATGGACTCGGTCGCCGGCGTGGTTTCGAGGCCGGCCGCCCCGTCCACGAAGCCCACGAGCGAGTCAACCGCTTCAACGCGCGGCGGGCAGTGAGGGAGGCAGCCGTTGATATCGCGATTCTTCATCGATCACCCGATCTTCGCCTCGGTTCTGTCGATCGTGATCGTGATTGCCGGCGGCGTGGCTGCCTTCACCCTGCCGATCTCCCAATACCCGGAGATCACGCCGCCGACGGTCAACGTCGCGTGCAGTTATGCCGGCGCCAGCGCCCAGGTGGTCGCGGATACCGTCGCCGCCCCCATCGAACAGCAGGTCAACGGCGTCGAGAACATGCTCTACATGTCGTCGAACTGCACGAACGACGGCAACTACAGCCTGAACGTCACCTTCAAGCTCGGCGTCGACCTGAACATGGCCCAGGTGCTGGTGCAGAACCGGGTATCGATGGCCATGCCGACCCTGCCGGACGTGGTGAAGGCCACGGGGGTCGTCACCAAGAAGAAATCGCCGATGATTCTGCTGGTCGTCAGCCTGGTCTCTCCGGACGGGCGGTACGACCAGCTCTACTTGAGCAACTACGCGACGATCCAGCTCAAGGATGAACTGGCCCGTCTGCCGGGCGTGGGTGACGTGAGTTTCCTCGGCCAGCAGGACTACAGCATGAGAGTCTGGCTGGACCCGGACAAGATGTCCTCGCACCAACTGACCGCCGACGACGTGGTCGGCTCGCTGAAGGAGCAGAACGTGCAGGTGGCGGCGGGGCAGATCGGCCAGCCGCCGATCCCCAAAGGCCAGCAATTCCAATACGTCCTGAGCACGCTGGGCCGACTGAAGGACCCTCGACAGTTCGCCGACATCATCATCAAGACCGGCACCGCCGGCCGAATCACCCGCCTGCGGGACGTCGCCCGCATCGAACTCGGGGCCAAAAGCCAGGACCAGGCCTGCACCGTCGACGGCGGCCCCTCCACCGGGATCGCCATTTACCAGTTGCCCGGCTCCAACGCGCTGGAAACCGCCGACGGCATCCGGGCGAAGATGGAAGATCTGAAGACGCGCTTCCCCGAGGGCCTCGACTACAAGATCGTGTATGACACGACCCCGTTCATCAGGGAGTCGATTACCGAGGTCTTCAAGACCCTCCGCGACGCCTTTATTCTCGTGGCCATCGTCATCCTGGTGTTCCTGCAGAGCTGGCGGTCCACGCTGATCGCGATCATCGCGATTCCCGTTTCGCTGATCGGCACGTTCGCGGTCATGGCGGTTCTGGGCTTCAGTCTGAACAACCTGTCCCTGTTCGGACTCGTGCTGGCGATCGGCATCGTGGTCGATGACGCGATCGTGGTGATCGAGAACGTCGAGCGATGGATCGCACAGGGCCTGTCGCCCAGGGAAGCTGCCAAAAGGTCGATGGACGAGGTGACCGTGGCGGTCATCGCCATCGCGTTCGGCCTCAGCGCGGTGTTCATCCCGACGGCGTTCCTGTCCGGCATCACGGGGCAGTTCTTCCGCCAGTTCGCCCTGACCATCGCCACGTCGACGCTGATCTCGGCGTTCAATTCGCTGACCCTCAGCCCCGCCCTGGCGGCCCTGCTGCTCAAGCCGCACGAGCCGGGCAAACACCGCGAGGTCGTACCCCGATTCGGCGTAGCCCTCGTTCTAGCGGGACTCGCCGGCTGGCTCGGTCAACCGTATGCACTCCGGGCAATGGAGGCGATGACGCCCGCGCTTGAAGGCGGGATCGCACGGATGGTTGCCGTCCTGCCGGCCGCCGCCGCCGGATGGGGGGTCGGCCTGCTCGTGTACACTCCGTTCAACCGCCTCCTGGGATTGCTGTTCACCGGCTTCAACGCGGTGTTCAACAAGATCACCGCGGTTTATGGCCGGCTGGTGGGCGTCTGCCTTCGCGGCGCGCTGGTCGCGATGCTCATTTACTTCGGGCTGCTCGGCACGACCTATTTCGGATTCAAGACCGTGCCGACCGGCTTCATCCCCTCTCAGGACAAGGGATACCTGGTCGTCAGCGCCCAACTGCCCGACTCCGCGTCGCTCGAACGATCCCGCGCGGTCCTGGCCCGGATGGAGAAGATCGCGTTGGATACGCCGGGCGTCCTGCACACGGTGGGCATCGCGGGCATGTCGAATCTGCTGCAGGTGAACGGGTCCAATTTTGTCTCCATGTATGTGACTTTGGACGCATTCGAGCATCGGCACGCCCCCGGCCTGCACGCGGACGCGATCGCCGCCCGACTTCGGCGGGAATACTACATGAAGGTGCCCGAGGCGGCGGTCGGCGTCTTCGGGGCCCCGCCGGTGGATGGCCTCGGCACCGCCGGCGGTTTCAAGGTCATGGTCGAGGACCGCGGCGACAACGGCCTGCCCATGCTGCAAGGCCAGGTCGACAACCTCATCGAGAAGGGCAACCAGGCGCCCGGCCTGGCCGGGCTGTTCTCGCTCTTCCGGGCCAATACGCCGCAGTTCTACGTCGACATCGACCGCACGAAGTGCAAGACCCTCGGTATTCCGCTGAGCAACGTGTTCGACGCGCTGCAAGTCTACCTGGGCGGATACTACGTCAACGATTTCAACCGCTTCGGACGGACGTGGCAGGTCAATCTGCAGGCTGAGCCGCCTTTCCGCGATTCTCCCGAACGGCTGCGATCGCTCAAGGTCCGAAACCCCGCGGGCGACCCCGTCCCGCTGACCACGCTGGCCAAGATCGAGCGCACCAGTGGACCGGTGATGATCACGCGTTACAACATGTACCCCGCCGCCGCGATCAATGGCTCAACCAGGCCGGGGACAAGTTCGGGCCAGACCATTTCAATCGTGAACGACCTCGCGAACAGGGAACTGCCGCCCTCGATGAAGGCCGAGTGGACCGAGCTGACGTACATGCAGATCCTGGCCGGCAACACCGCGGTTTTCATCTTCCCCTTGTGCATCCTTTTCGTTTTCCTGACGCACTCAGCCGAGTACGAGAGCTGGCTGCTGCCGCTGGCCATCATCATGATCGTGCCCATGAGCCTGCTGTGCGCGCTGACCGGCGTGTACTTGCGAGGCATGGACGACAACCTCTTCACCCAGATCGGCTTCATCGTGCTGGCAGGCCTGGCGTGCAAGAACGCGGTGCTCATCGTCGAGTTCGCCAAACAACAGCGCGAGCACGGCCTGCCCCGCCGGGACGCCGCGATCGAGGCGTCGCGCCTGCGACTCCGGCCGATCATGATGACTTCGTTCGCCTTCATCCTCGGCGTGGTGCCGCTGCTGATCGGAAAGGGCGCCGGCGCGGAAATGAGGCAAACTCTCGGCACGGCTGTTTTCAGCGGCATGATCGGAGTGACCTTCTTCGGGATCTTTCTGACGCCGGTCTTCTACTACGTGCTTCAGGCGGTGGCCGACCGGCGAGAACGCGAAAAAGCCTGACCGACACCCGTGGCGTCCGGCCGCGGGGCCGGTCGACGCACCGTGGACGACCGGATCGAACCAGTAAACCGCGTGGACACGCCACGCCGCCCCGTTGCTGATGACACAGGAGATCGAGAGATGAAAGCCACCCTCCTCTGCCTGCTTGCCGTGCTGACTTGCGGCGGGCCCGGGTGCAAAAGGCAACCTCCCCTTACCGAGGATCAGGCCGGTACCCACCTCGCCGGCGGCGCCCACGCGACGACGAAAAGCGACCGCGCAGCCGGCAGCACCCGGGAGTCCCCAA
>JAPKGY010000210.1 GCA_026647385.1 Phycisphaerae bacterium
CCAGGTGTTGCAACACTGTGAATTGCCTCAGAGACCGATTGCATGGCCACGTATGCCTCATATTTCCCATATTTAACTCATGAACGGCATACGGGCCGGGCTCCAGGCCGAACGCCGCATAGTCGGGAAACCACTCGCCGTCCGCCAGGTACTTGAACTGGTGGACACCCTGTCGGAGATCCGCCGTCGTGACCCACTCGCCGTTCGGCTTCTTCTGCATCGGGGTGTGAAAGCGATTCCAGCCATTGAAATCGCCGACGAGGAAGACCTGTCTGGCTTGAGGTCTGAAAAAGCGGAACTCGACCCGGTTGTTGGGATTGACAGTGACCATCTAACAACCTCCATGTTGGGGCGCGAACTTTCTGGATCGCCGATAGCCACTTCCTCTGAGCCTCTCTTCCGCGCTACGGCAGTTCGTGATGCCCCCGACATTCGGACCTCACGAACTGCCGCCACCATCCGGTTGGGAAGGAGGAGGGATAGACTTCACCACACTCGTGCCGGTTAATACGCTCCTTGGTGTTACGTCCGGATTGTAGCGCGGTTCATCGCCGATGACTTTCGATCCGCGAAAAAATCGGCAAAACTTTCGCGCAACCTCCCCGGCAGGGCGCGGAGTTCACAGACACTGTAACCGACCTGTCGACCATCGCCGTGGGCCTGACCGTCCGGTCGCGGTCGTATTCCTCGCGCGTACGCCCGCCTGGGCGAATGGTCGGCCCGGCCGCGCAGACGGGTTTCCGTCTGGCGGATTGGCAATTTCCCGGGCGACTTGTGTTCAGAGGAGTCAATCCGGATCGGATTCGATCACCGTGACGCTGAATCGACCGAGGCTGAGCCAGGTGGAGGCGACCAGATCGGCGAAACCGTCGTCGGTGGCGGCTCCGATGGACATGGCGATGTGAGTCGGATCGACGTCGGTGTGCTGCCGAAGGGCGGAGTCGACATCGACCCATCGCCCATCGATCCAGAACTGGGTCCAGAGGTGCCCGACGAGGACGTTGGCCTTGCCGCCGAAGTCTTCGGTGTAGACCAGGCCGGTGACGATTCGGCTGGGGATCTTGTTGGCCCGCCCCAAGGCGGCGAGTAAGACGCCATGCTCCGTGCAGTCCCCCTCCCGGCTGCGAGCGACCTCGGAGGCTGTGGCGAATCCCACGCCGAGCGTCTTGCTTTGAACATAATCAGCCACGAAGCCACTGAGTTGATCCGCGAGCTTGCGCGGATCGGTTTGGCCGTCGGCGGCCCGTTGGGCGAGTGCCGCCACCTTGGGGTCCTTGAAATTGACGGTCGCGCTGGCCGACAGGTAACGAGTCCGTTCGTCGGGGCTGAGTGAATCCGCGCGCGGCTTTGAAGAGGCCGGCGACGGGCGGGTGACCGTAACCGTAACGCTGCTCTGGCCGACGTCGCTCACCGTCTGCATGCCGGTTTGGGGGAACGGCGGGAGCGGCGACTTGTCGTTGGGGTCTTTGAGCTCGATCCGGTAGGAGATGCGTTGAGCGCGTTCGGCGTCGATCGGACGGCCGAGGGGCACCAGCGTTCCGACCATAAGCTCGGCGGGATCGTTGTCCGCCAGGGCAACGGCTTTGGAGCAGGCGAGGACCTCGATCGAGATATTCATGATGCTCATTTCGAGCCGGAGGACCGCGCCGTCGTCGGTCACCCACGCGGTGGTCTCCTGCGTCGGTGGGGAGCCGGGCAGGGTCTGGGGAATCTCCATGGTCTGTCGGGTCTTGACGGCCTCGACCTTTCGGCCAAACAGATCGATGGTCTCCCGGCGCAGCACCTCGACGGTGGTTTTGCAGGCCCGGTCCGAGGCGATGCTGGGTTCGTAGATGAGCAGGTCGTACTTCATGCCCGGCCTGAGTCCTCGACGGAACTGCTCGCGATAGACGCCCCATTCCATGAGCGCGCCGGCGGGATAGGGGTAGTGCTGCGGAGGGGCTGCCTGGTTGAACTGCTTCGTGATCAGGGTGACCTTGCCGTCCTCGACCGTGCCTTCGGTCACCAGCGGTTGCTTGCCCAGGTACAAGGTGCGGAGAAAACTTTGAGGCCGCCCGTCGAGTCTTTCGGTGGTCTTCTGTTCCACGCCGACGTTGACTTCGACCTGATCTCGGCGCAGCACGAGCTGCATTTTCGTCCAGCTCTGAATCAGATCGGTATCCTGACCGGACAGGCGTTCGAGGCGGGTATGCATGCAGCCGCATTTACGCCCCTGGAGCATGACCGCATACCACTCGTCGGCGAAGACGCCGAGAGGCGGATCGGCCGGGTTCACGGAGAGGGAGGCGGGCCTGGACGCACGGGCGGGGGCGGCCCCCTGTGCGAGGAGAAGGATCGCCGCGCCGGCGGCCGTCATGAAGCAGCGTTTTGTGTACATGGTACTACTGTACAAGTCCGCGCGGCGGCGGACAACCGGGGGGCGGGATCGGAGGGTTTCCTGAGGATGCAAACGAGCCCCTCCGCGCGCGGTTCCGCTCATTTATCGAAGAACTTGCGGAAAGTATAGACCGTGAGCGATCGCCCGGTGCGGGCGATGGACTCGGTGAGCGGGATTTCCTTGGGGCAGACCTTGTAGCAGTTCTGGGCATTGCCGCAGGTGCTGAGTCCGCCGGGCCCCTTGAGCACTTCCAGGCGTTCGGGCGCGATCGCCCGGCTGGTGGGATGCGTGTTGTGCAGCGCGACCTGGTTGATCGCGGCGGCTCCGATGAAGCCCGATTTCTCGTTGTACTGCGGGCAGGCCTCCAGGCAGCAGCCGCAGGTCATGCAGCGGGAGAGTGGATAGCCGATCTCCTGCTCCTCGGGCAGCACAATGGGCGGATGCCCGAGGTCGTAGTAGCCGTCCACCGGGTTCCAGGCTTTGACGCGTTTGAGCTGCTCGAACATGATCGAGCGGTCGACGACCAGATCCCGCACGACGGGGAATTTGGTCATGGGCTCGAGAACGATCGCGTCGGGCTTGCGGGCGAGGAGATTATCGACCAGGGCGCTGCAGGCCTGGCGGACCCGCCCGTTGATGACCATGGTACACGCGCCGCAGACTTCCTCGAGGCAATTGCATTCCCAGGCGACCGGGGCGACCTTGCGGCCATCGGCGGTGGTCCGGAGTTCCGCGATCCGCTGGAGGCAGGAAATGACGTTCATTTCCTGCTCGTAGGGGAAGGCGAACTCCTGCCAGTAGCCGGGCGTCTCCGGGCGGTCCTGTCTGCGGATCCTCAACCTGATCATTCGCTCGGGCATGCGTGCGAACACCTCATTCCGATAGATCGCCCGGGCGGCGTTTCGGACCGCTCCCGGGATGCATCTCGCGCCACACTTCCTCGATCAGTTCCGCGCCGACCATGCCGTACGTTCGCGGGCGAGGCGGAATGAGCGAGGTATCGACGGGCTCATAGCTGAATTTCGTGCCTTGCGGCGTATACCCGGCCACGGTGGTCTTGAGCCACCGCTCGTTTTGCTTTTCGAAAGCCTCGCACCAGCGCCGGGCGTCGGCGCGCATCTCGGCCGGGCTTGCCCCCTCCAGCGGCGGGATGTCGTGCTCGGGCTTGAAATGCGAACCGCGAATCTCGTTGCGCAGCAAGGCGGCCTCGGCGATGACCCGAGCCAACTGCAACATGTCTCCGAGGGCCCGGGCGAAGCTGAGCGTCTGGTTGGTCCACGTGCCGCGGTCGGCCAGTTCGATCCGGCGGTAACGATCGGCCAACTCGTCGATTTTCTCGATCGTCTCGCGCAGCCCGCGGTCGTAGCGGACGACGGTGACGTTCTTGGTCATGACCTGGCCGAGTTCGCGGTGAAGCGTGAACGGGTTTTCAGGCCCGGACCGGGCGATGAGTTCGTCGTCCGCGCGGCGTGCCTCAGCGACCGCGCCGTCGAACAAGCCGGCCGGCACATCCTTCACCGAGCCCGCGGGCAGGGAGGCGAGCCAATTGTCGATCCCCGGCGCGACGACCAGGCCGGAGAAGATACAGCTCAGCAACGAGTTGGCGCCGAGGCGATTGGCACCGTGGTACTGATAGTCCGCCTCTCCGATGGCGAACAGGCCCGGAACGTTGGTCATCTGATTCCGGGGGGAGCCGACGTCCAGCCCGCCGGTGCGATTGTCCTTTTCGTAGTCGACCCACATCCCGCCCATGGTGTAGTGGACGGACGGAAAGATCTTCATGGGCATGATGCGCGGATTGACGCCCTGGAACTTCTCGTAGATCTCGAGGATGCCTTCGAGCTTCTTGTGCGTGGCGGGCGGCATCTCGGTGACGTCGAGATACACGCAGAACTTGTCCTTCTCGACCGAAAGCCCCTTGTTCGCGCAGACGTCGAAGATCTCGCGGGTGGCGATGTCGCGGGGGACCAGGTTGCCGTACTTGGGATATTTCTCTTCGAGGAAATACCATCGCTCGCGGACGGGGATGTCCCTGGGGTCGCGCGTGTCCCCCGGGTTCCGCGGAACCCACACTCGTCCGCCCTCGCCGCGGGCGGACTCGCTCATCAGGCGGTCCTTGTCCGAGCCGGGGATGGCCGTCGGGTGGACCTGCACGAACTCGGGGTTTGCGTACCGAACGCCGGCGCGGAAGGCTCGCGCCGCCGCCCCGCCGGTGCAGATGATGGAATTCGTGGACTTGCCGAAAATGGCCCCGATGCCGCCGGTGGCGAGGATGACGGCGTCGGCCTGGAAGGCCCGCATCTCCATCGTCCGCATGTCCTGGGCGACGACGCCGCGGCAAAAGCCCCGCTCGTCGATGATCGGCCGGAGGAACTCCCACATCTCGTACTTCTGGACGATCCCCTCCACTTCCCACCGGCGAACCTGCTCGTCCAGGGCGTACAGAAGCTGCTGACCCGTCGTCGCGCCGGCGAACGCGGTCCGCTTGTAGAGCGTTCCGCCGAAGCGCCGCAGGTCGCGATGGCCCTCCGGGGATCGGTTGAACATCACGCCGATCCGATCCATGAGGTCGACGATGCGTTCGCCCCAGTCGCACATTTCCTTGACCGGCGGCTGGTGCTGGAGGAAGACGCCGCCGTAGACCGTGTCGTCAAAATGCTTGTAGTTCGAGTCGCCGAGCGAACGGGTGACGTGGTTGACCGCGTTGATGCCGCCCTGTGCGCAGACGCTGTGCGAGCGCTTGACGGGCGTCATGCTGATGAGGTCGATCGGGATGCCGAACTCCGCCAGCTTCATGGCGGCCGCCAGCCCGGCCAGCCCCCCTCCCACGATCACGACTCGTTGTTGTTTGGCCATATGCTTTCCGTTAATCGTTTCGGTTCGCCGTGCGTTCGCCAGGCGCCGCGACGGGAAACGCGGCAACCTCCGCGGAGCCGGTCTCCATTTCGGCGCCGGCCGCCGTCTTCACGTGAGCGGGCGGCGCGGCGTGCGGCCAGCGGGTCCCGCTGACCAGGGCGACCATTCCCAGCAGCCCGACGAAGACACCGATCGCCGCGCAAACGTATCCCATGCGGTCCTGGGCGCGGGCGCCGACGGTGATGCCCCAGGTGATCATGAACGTCCACAGGCCGGTCGCGAAGTGATAGCAGCTGCACGCGATGCCCACGGCGTATACCGGGACGGTCCACCACGCTCCCGACTGGAGCGCGTATGCGGTGGTGGCCGTCGCGTGGTGCGGATCGAACAGGGCGCCGTGGGTCCCCGGTACGTAGGCGCCGAGCCAGTGCATGTGCCACAAATGCACGGCAATGAAGACGAAAACGATCACGCCCGTGATGCGCTGGAGCGTGTAACGGACATTGCACCAGTAGGGATAGTTGCGAACGTTCGCCCGGCTCTCCCGCCAGATCTTGAGCCCGAGCAGACCGTGGAACAGAATCGGCAGAAAGATGAACACCACCTCGACCGGAACCAGGAACGGCTCGAGGGCGTGGAGGCGCTCGACCGCGCGCTGATAGTAATCGGTGCTGTCGAAGTTGAAGGCCATCGTGCTGTTGACCGTCAGGTGCATCACCAAAAACGCACCGATCGGCACAACACCCGTCAGCGAGTGCAGGCGGCGAAGCAGGAAATCGTTTTTGCCCAATGAAACGGTGGCTAAACTGGTAGGGATTGATCCCGGCGTTGAAGCCCACGTCGGGGCTGTCGTTGTAGGTGATGATGG
>JAPKGY010000211.1 GCA_026647385.1 Phycisphaerae bacterium
ATCAATCTCGGTGCCCTCCGGTGTGCCTTCTGCCACGCGTATGTACCAACCGTAGCGTTCCCCGCTCACGCCGGTTGCCACCGTTTCCCGGCGCAGATCGCGCACCATCGTGCAGATTTCGAGCGTCGGCCCGAGCGCCCCGCCGGGCGTCTCCATCTCGAAGATCACCAGCGGGATCCTCTCCGCCTTGGCGAAATCGAGCCGTTTCTGGATGCTCACGCGGGTGATGTCGGTGATCTCGTCCTCGATGGGAACGATGATCGCCCGATCGAACGAGGCCGGCAGGGTGGCGACACCCACAGGTCGCGAAGCCGCCGGCGCCGTCGCGGTCGTCGGAGTATCCGCGAGCACGGACGCGCCGATGCCGGCCGCCAGCAGCCACGCCGCCGCTCGGACCCGATAGCCAGCCGCCCCACCGTTGCAGCCGGATCGCCCTGTTGTCGCTGCCCGCGTCATGGTCGCCTCTCGAAGATCGACTCGTCGCCGCCGGCAAGGTCGCCGGGGCGGCCGATCAAAACGTAACTACAATCCCGTCAAAGACTTGCCGACTTCTGGCCGGCGCATTCTAAACCCCTCCGATGCCCCGTGCAAGTAGAATTATAGGGTACGTTTATCAGCGCGCCGCGTCGTCAGACCGCGCGGTCGGCCGCATGGGCATCCGCGGGCTGGGCTTGGCTGAGCTGACGGTAAAGGGCGGCGGTTCGGTTGACCATGGCACTCGCTTGAAGATGGGTGCGGGCGTATTCGAGAGCCGCCTCAGCCATCTTCCGGGCGGCTGCCCGGTCCTTCAGCAGCGCGATCCATCGCTCCGCCAACTGCTTGTGCCGCTGCGGCTCGAACAGGCTCGCGTTCACCCCATCGACCAGATAGTCCTCGAAGCCGCCGGCAGGGGCAAGCACGATCAGTCCGCCGGCCAGGGCGGCCAGCGTGGTGATGGTGAAACGGCTGGCCCCGCCGGGATTGATGAAGAAGTCCGCCGCCATCATTGCCTTGTAGGTGGTGGCCCAGTCGCGCATCGGTTCGGCGAACGTCACCCGCGACCGCAGATCGAGATCCTCGACCTCCCGCCGGAAGCGGCCCTCAGCCGGTCCGCCCGAGAGCACGAACAAGTGCACCTCGAGCCCTTCCTTGACGACCAGTCGCAGTGCCCGCAGCACCGTGCTGAGTCCGCAGCCGCGGGTCAACGGCGCGGTCATGATGGCGGTCGGAGTCTGTTCGCCGTCCTCCATACCCGCAGCCGTGCTCTCCGCGGGCAGGCCTGGCGTCACCACCCGGACCTGTTCCCGCATCTCCGGCGCGCGCATCAGCAGCGCCCGCTCCAGGCTTGGCGTCAGCGCCATGCCCATCATCCGGGCCTCGGAACGCAACCCGACGAACTGCTCCACGTCGTCCAGGTCGCAAAGCTGCACGACGAGGACGCTGCCCCAATCCGCGCACCATCCGTGAACCCAGTCCGCCAGGTCCGCCGACATGCAATGCACAATGTCCGGGACTTGACCGCCCACTACTCGCAGCACGTCATCCGAACTGGGCCGGTTCCAGGGCCAGCGCCGCCGCGGAATGGCGGCGGTCTTGGTCACACCCACCCCCTCGCTCGTCCACGGCGAGGCGGAACGGCTCAAAACAGTAACCTGCACCGCCTCGTCGATCATGCCGACGCAAAGATGCCTCACCAACGCACCCATGCGTCTGACGACGTCGTCATCGATCACCAATAAAGCATGGATTAAGGACATGGGGAAACGTCAAAACGTCAAAACGTCAAAAAGTCAAAAGGTCAAAATCGGAGATTCGCCTTGGCGAACGTCAAAATCGGAGTCGAGAATCCGACGCGGCGGAATTCGTCCTGGGCACCGTGTGCAACCGTGGCGAACCCCAAAACATCGGAGTCCAACGGTCAGGAACTGCGACTCCACGCTGGCCTCGCCCTCGGTCAGGCCGGCCAAGCCCGTTCCCGGGAAAAGGCCTTCACCTTGACTATCGGCGTTTTTCCGCGTTCATCTCCGGTTTCAGATCCTCTGGGCGGGCCGCCTCCATGAACTCGGGGCCGTCCTGTTTCAGCGAACGCCACCTCCCGGTCAGTATCCGCAGCCCCGCCCGACGCAGGGCGGTGATAGGCCAGGATACCACACGGTGGGCCCGCACGAGCGGTCCGCAACGATAGGAAGCCCGGATCTGCTCGGGCGTAAGCAGGTCCGGCCTATGGCGGCGCCGATGCTTCCGTAGATGATAGCCGTCCGCCGCCTGAAGGCGCACCAGGATGTACCGCCCCAGCCAATCAGGCAGCAGACGGCCCAAGCCCCGTCGGCGACGGCGATCCTCGGGCCACCACCAGGAAATCTGAAAGTCGATCAGAGCCGGCCTGCCGTCGGCGTCGACCAGGATGTTCTCGCGTTTCTCCAGGTCGACGTACGCGATCCGCCGCCGGTGTAACTCGCGAATCAGCGTTTCCAGGCGATCGAAAAAGGCGTCGTCGACGCGCTCCTTTCGCTGCAGCGGGTGGCCCTCGACGAACGCATGCACCAGGCCGGTTTCGCCCCAGAGATCAAAACACCGCGGCACACCGGGAATTCCCTGGGCCTCGCGGTATACCGCCCGTTCGCGTTCCGCCAGCCGGCGCCCCAGCCACGCCATCGGCAGGCCCAACAGCCGGGCCGTCCGCCCCACCTTCAGAATCACCTTGCCCGACGGGCCTTCGTACAGCCCGGTGGCGGCGAAAAAGTCGTGCTTGTACGTCCGAACGTGGGCGTACGGGCCGTCGGGCAACTCGATCCGCGCGGGCAGATCCTCAGGCCCCAACGCCCGCAGCCAAGCGTGTCGGATTCCACCGCTCGCATTTGCCATGGCCAGCAGGATATCCACGTCCGCCGTCCGATTCCACCAATCCGCGGCATCGGAGCCGTGACCGTTTCGGCAGAGGGTGACATGGGTCGCCTCGGCGAGTCGCCGAGGCGACCCATGATACGCGAAACACTCGATGCATCATGAAACCGTCGAATCGGTCACGGTCCTTATGGCATCGGCGGCCATCCGGCGTATAATCGCAGTCTGTCCAAGGTGGGACGAGGGGCCATGAACGACCAGATCCGAACGCCGACGCGATGGACGATCGCACCGGCCTGGCCAGGACGCGAACAAGCCGCCCGGCGCCTGGGGGTGTCGCCGCTCATCGCCCAGTTGCTCTTCAATCGCGGGCTGGCGGAGGCCGGTGGCGGACCCGACGACGATGCCATCCGCTCCTTCCTCAACCCGGAGATGAAATCACTGCCCGATCCTGAACTGCTGCCGGGCGCGGTCGACGCCGCCGAGACCCTCGCACGCAAGATCCGCGACCGCAAACCGATCGTGATCTACGGCGATTACGACGTCGACGGCATCACCGCCATCGCCATCCTGTGGCACCTGTTCAAGCTGGCCGGCGCGAAGGCGACCTACTACATCCCCCACCGCATCGAGGAGGGCTACGGCCTGAACGGCGATGCGCTGCGCCAGATCCGCGCCGACGGGGCCGACACACTGATCACCGTCGACTGCGGCATCACCGCCGTCGAGCAGGCCCGCATCGCCCGCGAGATCGGCCTGACCCTGGTCATCACCGACCACCATACGCCCGGCGCCACGCTGCCCGAAGCCGACGGACTCGTTCACCCGTGCGTCGCCGCCACCTATCCGAACCCCCATCTGTGCGGCGCGGGCGTGGCCTTCAAGCTCGCCTGGGCGATCGCCCGCAACCTGAGCGGCTCGCTGCGGGTCGGCGCGGAGTTCCGCGAGTACCTCAAACAGGCCACCTGCCTCGCGGCGCTGGGCACGATCGCCGACGTCGTGCCCCTCATCGGCGAGAACCGGATCCTGGCCAGGTTCGGACTGAGCGCCCTCGCCGAGTCAGGGCTCGTCGGCCTGCGGGCCCTCATCGAGACCGCCCGACTCGACGGCCAGAAAATCAACAGCGAGCACGTCGGCTTCTGGCTGGCGCCGCGGCTGAACGCAGCCGGCAGGATGGGCCACGCCCAACTGGCGGCCGAACTGCTCACCACCGCCGACGACGCCCGCGGCCGAGAAATATCCCTCTATCTGGAGGATCAAAACCGCCGGCGCCAATCCCTCGAGAGACGCATCTTCAGCGAAGCCCGCGAACGCATCGAGGCCAACCGACTCGCCTCCGACGCCCGGCGCGCGATCGTGGTGGCCGGCGCCGACTGGCACGCCGGCGTGATCGGCATCGTCGCCTCGCGCGTGGTCGAAGCCTACCGCCGGCCGACCGTGCTCATCTCCCTCGGCGACGGCGAGGGACAGGGCTCCGCCCGGAGCATCGCCGCCTTCCCCCTGCATAAGGCGCTGGCCGAGTGCGGCCGGCACCTGATTGACTGGGGCGGACACGCGATGGCCGCGGGCGTGCGCATCGCGCCCGATCGCGTGGCCGCGTTCACCGAAGCGTTCGTCGAACGGGCCAACCAGTGGCTGACCGCCCGAGATCTCGAGCCCCGGCTGCGGCTCGACGCCGAGGTCGGCCTGGCCAACCTGAGCGAAGCCATGGTTCGCGACCTGGAACGCCTGGCCCCCTTCGGACAATCCAACCCGCAGCCGCGATTCGTCTCCCCGCCGCTGTTGCTCGACGGCGAGCCGCGGACCGTCGGAAAAAACGGCGAGCACCTGAGCTTCTGCCTGACCGACGGCCGAACCCGCCGCCGAGCGATCGCGTTCGGCCAGGCCGCCCACCTGGACACCCTCCGCCGCCATCGACGCTGCCGCGTCGCCTACCAGCCAATGCTCAACACGTTCAACGACCGCACCTCCGTCGAACTGCAGATCATGGATCTGGCGTTCCCGGGGGAATAAGACTCGTCTCGGATTCGCAACCCCGGCGGATGGGACCTGGGCGCCTATCACGGACGCTTACGTTGCTCCCGCACCATCCGCCGCCAGAACGATTCCTTCTTCGAAACCCCCCGCACGTGGCATGCACACCTCCTGTCATGACGCGGAGGTATGGTCGCTCAGCCGGGGGCCGAATTGAAGACGGGGTTCACCGGACGCTTACGATGGCCGGGGCAACCCGTGCGGTGCGCGGATCGCGAGCGAGGATTGACCATCGCGCGAGATTCCGCGCGGGCTTTCCCGTCCCGCGGGAGATAAGCATCCGCGGCGGCGGCTGACGACTGGCTGGAACCTCAGCCGGACGTGCCGACCTGGCGTTTTTGACGTTCCGCGATCTGCGTGTAATAGCCGGTGACCGTGCCGGCCAGGATCAGAAACCCGATCAGGGCGGGCGTCTCCACCAGGACCGACCGCAGGCGGGGCCATGCGCTGGAGTAATGGTTCAGGCAAATAATCATGCCCGACAGAAGCAGCAGCGTGCCCTCGAAGCTCATCACGGCTGCGATTACTTCATAATAGAGGATAAACACGAGCGACACCGCCACCAGGAATGCAAAGCCCCCCAGGATCATGGCGACCAGGGGGTCGGCCTGGATATTCTCCGCGACGACCATGGTGGCCGTCGCCAGCCATCCGCCGGCCAGCAGAGCAACCCCGACCCGGACGAAATACTTGCTCACCACTGCCAGACCGATGCCCGCGACGGCACCGGCCAGCAGCGTCCAGACCGGCTCCAGCGGCAACTGCCCGCCAATCGCGAACCCGATGCACAGGAAACTCAACGCCATCAGAACGCGAAACACGCGGGCGCCCATGATCACGAAGACCAGGCCCGCGCCAAGCAAAAGGACCCCGAGCACCGGTTCCTGGGACTCGAGATTCTGCAACATGTGTGGAATCGATAAGGACATGGCTGGATCCTGCCAAAGGCGAGCCTTCACATCGGCAGACGCCTGCCGACCGAACCTCCTCAATCATTCCATCCCACCCGAATGCGGTTCAGCCTCGTCGGCTGTGCGACAGGGCCCGCGAAAAGGGGACAGTCCCCGGGCCTCTCAAACCCTCTCAAGTCTTGGCCGGCTCGACCGGCGCGACCGGCGCGATCTGGCGCAACTTACCCTGACATGGGCAGGCGCGTAATGAAAGTGCGTCTTATCGAAGGCTTGGGCTGAAAACGCAGAACGCCCCCGGGGAATTTATC
>JAPKGY010000212.1 GCA_026647385.1 Phycisphaerae bacterium
GATTTGCTTCAGCGACCATTTGCCAGCCATCGTCGATCTCCCCGTTTACGCTGATCAATGTACCGCCCTCTTCATTTCTGTTGGCGGCATTCGTCCGCAAATATAACAGGGCATGGCTGCGAAGAGGTCCTCGTATCTCGGCTCGTGCCGAACCTGCGTGGTCGCTATCCGAGACCAGCGATTGCTCATTGTCGGTAAGCGTACACCAGAACCATATCCCTGCCGCGGCCGTGGAACCGGGGGCGGTGCGGCCGGGCAGGCGATATGGCAAGGGCCCTTGGAAGGCGACGGCCTGAAGTGCGCGCCGGCAGGGGCATCAGGCAGAGCGGGAGCCGTTGCGTCGGTCGGCTCGTCGGGCAGCACGGTGGGCCGAGCGGTCATGCCGCTCCTCGACGCGATAGGTGCGGATCGCTTCCGGATGGGAGGCAGCCCAGTTCCACGGAAGCAGCCGCTCGTAGTCGGTGCTGCCCGCCAGCAGTTGGTCCAGAACGTCTTTGACGTAGAGCCAGACATCCAGGTCGTTGCGCAGCGCACTGCTGGCCAGCGTCAAGAAGCCGGCGTTCCGTTCGCCGCCAGCGATGCTGCCGGCAAAGAGCCAGTTCTTGCGACCTAGCGCAACCTGCTTCATCAGTTGTTCGGTTTCATTGTTGTCCATGGGCAGCCGCGGGTCGTTCAAGTAGCGTCGCAGCTCGACGGCGTGATTGCGCACGTACTGCAAGGCCTTGGCGAAGTCGCTCTTCGGCAAGATCACGTTCGTGGTCCGCTCCTTCACTTCCTCCAGCCAGCCCTCGATGGTATCCCAGATCGGTTTCGCTTCGCTCTGGCGCAAGGCCAGACGCTCTTCGAGCGACAAGGCATTGCCGCGGTCTTCTATGTCGTACAACCGCTGATACCAACGCAGCCACTGTTTCCGATCTTCGGGATAGGCGGTCGAGGACTCGAACTTTCGCCGCGCATGCGCATTGCAGGCCGCACGCTCAATGCGCCCCTGCGACGAGACGGCTATCGCCTCGAATCCATGCCAGCAGTCACCTAACAACTTCCCTTCGTAGTTCGCAAAGAACAACTCCGGACCATCCCGATGCCGGCTGACCGTGAAGTCGAACACGTTCAGCTTGATATCCATTCCGCGGTAGGCCCACATCTTCCCGTTGATGCTGGGCAGCTTCTTGTCCAACGCTTCCTGAAACACTTCTTGCATCCGTCGCTGCTTCGGATCGCTCAGGTCAAACGTGGGAAGCACCTTCGGGTACAAGAGCGTCACGCCCGTGTCATCACAGCCGATGATCCCGTCCGTTTGCACCACGCTCTTGAAGAAGCCCAGCAACGGCTGAACGATCTCGAACACGTTGGCGAGGATATTGCACTGGGTGCTGCGCGACGGCACCCAGCCGCAACCACCGAAGTAGTCCTGCAGCCGGTACAGCGGCAGATGATAGCTGTACTTGCCGGTGATGATCTCGGCCGCCACGCTCGAATCGTACTTATTGCCTTCCACGATGCCCGCCGGCCGCTCCGGCGAAGCAATCCCACACTGCGGCTCGCTCTCGCAGGCGAACTTCGGATACTTCGTCACGCGCACCTTCAGGTTGGGACGCCCGAACTCCAGCGTCTCGGTGATATCCCACATCGACTCGGGCAGCAACGTCCGCTCGCCATGCGTCGGGCAGATCCTCTGCTGGTCGGTCACTTCCGCCGTCACTTCATAGCGGCGAATATGGGCGGGCAGGCTTTCGTCACGCTTGCGGCGGCACCGGCGACGCTGGTGCTCGGGAATCGTCTGCTTCAGATCTTCCACGGCATCGGCGAGTCCCTGTGCCGCGTCGGCCGCCTCGGGCGTGTTGCCAAAATCCAGACGGAGCTGATCGGGGTTATCCAGATAACGTTCGCTCCGGTTGCGAAACCGCTGCTCGATCAGCTTTTCGAAAGCCAGCTTGTACTCGTCACGCTCCTGCTCGAGCTTTGCGATCGTCTGGTCCTTCTCTTGCAGCGCGATGTCTTGTTGCCGCAGTTGCTCACGCTGCGATGCGAGATCCGCGTCCTTCTCTTGGATCGCGGCTGCCAGTTCTTGCTGTGATCGTGAGTGCCACTGCGTCATGCTGATAGTGTAGCAATTTCTTTCCATCGCGCAAGGCCAAATCGCGTGCGCGCAGAAAAAAACAAACACGATTTCGCCGCGCGACGAAACCGTGTTTGCTGAGGAAGTCTTCGGGCCAAGAAAACGCTTAAGCCGCTCGTCCGGAGCCGCGGGACGAATACCGCTTTCGCCGACGATGAGCCGCTGCCAGCGACACACCAGAGAGCAGCTCGCCAGTTGCGTACCATCGATGATCAGGCAGTGGGATTCGTCGGGGCCTTGGACTTCTTCGAAGGTGCCGGCCTCCAGCAGTCGGTAGTACAACCAGAATCCGCCACCGTCGAAGTGCAGGATCTTCATGCGGTCGCGACGGCGATTGATGAAGACGTACAGGCTGCCGTCGGTGGGGTCTTCGCCAAACTCGCTGCGGACGATCCCGCTAAGGCCATCGATGCCCTTGCGCATATCGGCCACGGGCGTATAGATGTAAATCTTCGTTGGCGTGGTGAGGTTCAACATCCCTTGCCTCCCGCACCCGCTTGGTGATCGAGCAGTTGTTTTACAACCTGCTCGATCACGACCAGGTCGTTCCTCATCTCAATCTCCGCGCCACCTGGCAACCGCACCTTCACGCTCGCCGCGTTGGCCGTTGGCTGGCATCGTCCATGGCGGCGGCATTGTAGTAGTTGTCCTGGTCCGCCGGATCGAACTCCACAAAGTCCGAGAGATTGTCACCGTCGGTATCGCGCAATCGTGGATTGGAACCGATCGCTCGTTCATAGACGTCGGGCAGGCCGTCCAGATCGGTATCGTCCCGAAGTTTGTTCGAGGTGACGTGGGTATCGGCGCCGTTGACCTTCGCGGTCCATCCCTGGTCCTCCTCATTATCCGACAGTCCGTCGTGGTCGCTGTCCAGGATTCGACCCGCATCCTGTGAGTTGGGGTTTGTCCCCAGGATCAATTCGCGCCCGTCGGGCAGGCCGTCTCCGTCGGTGTCCCGGTTGAGCGGGTCGGTCGCGAAGAGTCGGGCATGAGCCACCTCAATGTAGTCGTCGCCACTCGGTACGGTGTCCAGCACTCCGTTCGGCCCGGGCACGATGCGGCCCAACAAAGCGGATGCTATATCGTCGCCCGCGACCGTGGAATTCAGGATGCCGTTGGGACCCGCCTGGATGATGGGGAACGTGCTCTGGTACGGCTGAATGGTAAGAATGACGTCATTCTTCTCGTTGGCATCTCCGTCGAATAGCACGACCTCCAGCGGTCCCTGGATTTCAAGCTTGTCGGGGATCCCGTCTTCGTCCGTGTCCGCGCGATGCGGGTCCGTCCCTTCGGTGGACTCCTGCTTGTCCGTGAGGCCATCCAGGTCGGAATCCGGCCTCGCCGGGTCCGGGAAGGCCTTATAGGGCAGACCCGGCAGGCGGTTCACGGTCCAGCCGGTGCGGATCTCGAAGAAATCCCCGAGGCCGTCGTCATCGGTGTCCGTATCGTCGTCCTTGCTGCCGTAGAGGTATTCCTCGCGCGCGAAGAGCTTGTCGTCGTCGGCGTCGCTCGTGAACCACAGTTGCACCTTGTCGCCCGCCCGGAGCGGAATGTCGCTGAAGTTCGTGCTTTCCGGGAGGTCCGGGTTTGAGACGAGGACCGCCCAGAACCTTTTCTGCGGGATGGTGGAGCGATCGTTCTGGACGCCGCGAACCCGGGTGAGGCGCTCGGCTTTGCTGACGGTGTTGAGGTAGGTTCCGTAGCTGTTGCGGAGCGCCGGCGTCAATGGTCCCGGAGGCAGGGGGGGATCGTCCCCGGCGGCCCGCGTCAGGCCGGCAATCTCCAGGCCGCGTTGCAGGGTGATGCCGACCGCCAGCCCGTTGGCGTCGAACGTGCTGGCCGTCGCCACGCGGAACTTTTCCACGACGCCGTTGCCGTAATCGATCTCGATACCCGCCGTCCGCTCGATTACCTCCTGCGAGGAGAACGCGAAGTTCCGCCCCAGTTCGTCAAAGATGTCGAAGTTGACCACCTTGAAGACAAGCCCGGTCGGCTCGCGCATCAGGCTGTCCACCAGATTCGGGAAGACGCTCGTGCTCTCGAAAATGATCGGCCCGCGCTCCCCGTCCAGCGGTCCGAGGTTGAACGTTGGCGTCGAATCGCCCGAGGGACGCAGAGTCGCGATCGGCTGGAAGTTCAGCCCGCTCTGGCGGTCCTGCTGCAGGACGGAGATCTCGAGATTCGTGATCGAGAACGCAACGTCGCTGCGATTCGCGAGATTGACGGTGGCCTGTATGAGGGCGCTCTCGATGTTGCGCGTCACCGAGCGATTCTGGCTTTTGGACAGGGCGTTTTCCACGGAGCGCTCCCATTCTTGCTGGGAGCTTTTCGCGTTTTCGCTGTCGACGGTCGAGCTGAACCCCTGGGAACGGCTCTGCTCGAATCCAGCCTCGCCGGTCACTTTCCCTTCGAATCCTTCCTTGGCGCTGCCGCCCAACTCGAACCCGAGCTTCTGGCTGAAGTTGTTCTCGGCTTCCGTGCTTGTGGTCGAACTTGTGCTGAGCGTGTTGCTGCGGCTCTGGGCGAAGCTGGTCGAAGAGGAGTCCCGGACCTCGGTCGTCGTGCCTTGTTCGTCCGTGAAACTCGACGTGATCTCCAGATCGAGGCGAATGCCGCCCACCGTGATCTGAGGAACGGGCAGATCGGACAGCAACGGATTGCGGCTGCTCTCGAACAGCTCCCGGGCGTCGTTGAACTGGTCTCCGTCGGTGTCGGCCAGAATGGGCGAGGTCCTGAAGAAATCGACCTCGAGGAAGTCGCCGATTCCGTCGCCGTCCGTATCCTGGTTTGACGGATCGCTGTAGTACACGTTGAACTCGTCACCGTCCGTCAGGTGATCGGCATCGGTATCATCGGTGCGCGGATCGAGCGACCACTGGTTCTCGACGCTGTCGTCCAAGCCGTCGCCGTCGGTGTCGGGGCTGTAGGGATCGCTGGTAACGTGTGTGACGCTCGCGGTGCCGTTGGCGAATTTGACCGTGATGAACCAGCCCTGCGTCTCGAACCAGTCGGCGAAGTTGTCGCCGTCGCTGTCGATATGCTCGTTTACGTCGTCACCTGTTCCGAACGAGCCGTCCGGACCGGGATCGATGACGGGGCTGATGGCTCGGAACGTCGCACTGGCCGGGTCCACGCCCTCGGGCGGCGCGAGCAGGCCGCTCGGGGCCATCAGCGGGTTACCGGAGCTGTCCAGCACGTTGACGACGTGGACCGTGTACATGCCGGGCGCCTGTGAGGAGGTGGTGAGGTCGACGTAGATGCGGTCGGGGCCCGCCTTTGCGTTTGTGACGAGCAGAAAGCTGGTATCCGCACCGGTGATGCTGTAGTTGGCTTCGACCTCCAGGCCCTCGCCCATGGCCTTGCTGAAGGTGACGCGTACGCCGGTGTTGCTTGTGGCGATCGCTCCTATAACGCGGGGCAATATGTCGGCCCCGTCGAGCGTAGTCTGGCCGTTGAAGGTGAAGGTCGCGGTGTCGTGTCCGGCCTCAATCAGGTTGCCCGCCTTGTCTTGAATACCGGGCGCGACCGTGACCCTGTACTTCAAGCCGGCCTGCATCGGGAGGGTGGTGAGCAGAATCTGCGTGTTGTAGGTGCTCAGAGCGGCTGCGGACACGAGCAGCGACGGAGAGATGGTGAAATGAATCGGATCGTTCATGCCGTCGGCCAGCGGCTCACTGAAGGACAGAAGGATCGTCGTGTCGCTCAATACCGCCGCCGCGAGAAGCCGCGGCGCGGTGTTGTCCACCGGCGGATTGCCTTGAAAGGAGACGCGGCTGTCGGGATCGATCAGCCGGGTGCCGTTGCCCGCGGTGAGGTTGACGGCTCTCAACTGGTACTCGACCTGCTCCTGAGACGCCGTCGTGAGCTGCACGGTGGTCGACGTGCCCCGGGTCGCGCTCAGGACCGCAAGGTCGGGCGATTCGATGCGATAGGACGCAGCCGCGGTGGCGTTGTC